>JBCNOX010000115.1:0-11494 GCA_039593645.1 Pseudoduganella sp. | reverse complement strand
GTGCACCTGGCCGTTGCGCACCCAGTACAGGCGCGAATCGCCGCAGTGCGCCCATACGGCGGTGTTGTGCTGCACCAGGCAGGCCACGATGGTGGTACGCGGCGACTCCGGCATGTTGTGTGTCATCGTGTACGTATGGATGTCATTGTGCGCGGCAGCCAGCGCCTCTTCCAGGAAGCGCTCCGCCCCTTTCACGTAAGGCGTGGCCTGCTGCTGGAACATCTGCGAAATGGTGCGGGTAGCGATCGAGGCGGCGATTTCGCCGCGTGCGTGGCCACCCATGCCGTCAGCCAGCACCAGCAGCAGCGCGTCGCGCGTGAAGCTGTAGCCCATCCGGTCCTGGTTAACCTTGCGGCCCCCGATATGCGTTTCCTGGTAAACGGCGAATTGCATGGCTTGGGCTCCTTATTGTTGGCGCGGCGCCGCATCCTTTTTGCGGCCAAATCCGAGCTTGCCTGCCAGCTTGCCCAGCTTTTCTAATGCCCCCGGCGTAGGTGGGGGTTCCTTCGGCGCAGGGGCCTGCGCCAGCAGTTTTTGCAGCTCGAACAGGCTTTGCGGACGGGCCAGCGGATCGATCTGCAAAGTCCATCGTACCAGCTTCACCAGCTCTGGCGAATAGAGGATTTCCAGCTTCTGGAAGTGCGGCTCCATCTTGTCTTCCTTGCGGCGCTGGTCGGCCGGCTGCGGCGGCTGGCCGAGCATGCAGGCGAACATCGACGCGCCGATCGAATAGACGTCGGTCCACGGACCCAGCGCCTCGGTCTTCGAATACAGTTCGGGCGGCGCAAAGCCCGGGGTGTACATCGGCATCAGCTTCGGACTGTCGGTATTGACGGTCTGGCGCGCCGCGCCAAAGTCCAGCAGCATGGGCGTGCCGTCCGTACGCAGGTAGATATTGGCCGGCTTCAGGTCCAGGTGCAGCAGCTTGTTGGTGTGCACTTCGCGCAAGCCTTTCAGCACCTGCGTGAAAATCTGGCGCACGAAGGCCTCGCTGCAATTGCGGCCCCTGCTGCGTTGGCGCTGGATGTGGTCCTGCAGGGAATGGCCCGACTCGTAGGCCATTACCATATAGACAGTCTCGTTGGCACGGAAGAAATTCAACACCCTTACAACATTCGGGTGCGAAATCTTGGCCAGCGCGCGGCCTTCTTCGAAAAAGCACTTCAGCCCGATCCGGAAGACCGGCAGGTTTGCCTTCGTAACCACGGGCACCATCTCGCCCTCTTGACGCAATGCAAGACTGCTTGGTAAATATTCTTTTATTGCTACCGCATTACCTTCTGCGTCGTAGGCCAGGTACACAATACTGAACCCGCCTGACGCAATTTTCTTTACAATGCGGTATCCAGCAATTTCCAGACCATCCGGTAATGGAGCGTTGTTCTGAGCTGCCATAAGTTTCCTCGCTTCAACTAAACCGGATTGTGTGGGACAAAGCAATATATTGTAAAGACAAAGACAAAATCGGGGATATCCTTTGAGCATTTCCAGCATGACTGGCTACGCCGTGGCCACCAGCGAAAGCGCGGCGGGCACGCTGACAATTGAGATCAAAAGCGTCAATTCACGCTTCCTTGACCTGCAATTCCGCATCAACGACGATCTGCGCGCGCTCGAACCCGATTTGCGATCCGCCATCATGGGCGCCATCACCCGCGGCAAAGTGGAGCTGCGACTGAGCTTTGGCCGCAAGGCCGCAGCCGCCGGCACCCAGGCCCTGAATGTAACCCTGCTCAATGAACTGGCGCGCCTGCAAGGCGAAGTGAGCCAGCATTTCAGCGGTGCCACACAGATGAGTGTTGCTGAACTACTCCGCTGGCCCGGTGTTGTCGAAGAAGCACAAATCGGCCAGGAATCGCTGCAGGCCGACGTTTCCGCCCTGATGACCAGGACCCTGGAGGCCTTCGTCCAGAGCCGCCAGCGTGAAGGCGCGGCGCTGGAAGCGATGCTGGTTTCGCGCATCGATGCAATGGAAGCCATCGTTAAACGAATTACCCCACTAATTCCTCAGGTAGTTGCACAATTCCAACAAAAAGCGGTCGAGCGGATGCAGGAAGCGCTCGGTTTGGCCTGCCAGGGATCGAATACCTCAATGTCGCGGCAGGATGCGATGGAGCGCATTCGCCAGGAAGTGATCCTGTACGGCATCCGCATCGACGTCGCCGAAGAACTGGGCCGCCTGTCGGCCCACCTCGGCGAAACCCGCCACATCCTGAAAAAAGGCGGCCAGGTCGGCAAGCGCCTGGACTTCATGATGCAGGAACTGAACCGCGAAGCGAACACGCTCGGCGCCAAAGCCTCGGTCAAAGAGCTGGCCGACGCCTCAATGGAGCTCAAGCTGCTGATCGAGCAGATGCGCGAACAGGTCCAGAACCTAGAATAAAGAAAGTCGGGGTCAGCTCCGGCAATCGGACATAAGTTTCGCAAGCGAAACTTATGTCCGATTGCCGGAGCTGACCCCGACTTTTATCTTGTAAGACGGTACAGCAGTACCGCAGTCCGGATCGCTCCCTGTTCGATCGAGCGCACGTCCAAGTCTTCGCCAGGCGCATGTGCGCCCTTCCCCGTTGCACCAAGGCCATCCAGGCTGTCGACGTAGGGCGCCACGAATTGCACGTCGCCGGCGCCGCGCAGCCCCGGCGGCAGGGCGGCGATCGGGCCCAGGCCGGCGTCGGCACTGGCTTTGGAATACAGTTCCAGCACTTGCAGGTTACCTTCGGTCGGCGCCATGGGGGGATAGCCATCTTCGAAACGGATCTGGGCGCTCGTGCCAGGCAGGCTTTGCGCGACGATGGCCCGCATGCGGGCACGGGCTTGCTCGCCCTGCTCTGGCGTCAGGAAGCGCAGGTCGCCCTTTACCGTCGCGCTATTGGCGATGACGTTTGATTTGCCGAAAGCCGTGCCCTTGGCGGCAGCGCCGTCGTAGGTGACTTCCGTGCCGCCAAGGACCAGGCCGGGATTGAAGGTCAGGTTCGGCTCCGGCAATTGCTGGCGGAAAGTATCCAGGATGCGGGCCACTTCGTACACCGCGCCATACCCCGCGCTGGCGTTGAAAATGCCGGAGGAGTGCCCTTGCTTGCCCTTCACCTCCAGTTGCCACGAGGTTGAGGAGCGGCGGCCGATGGTGCCTGTGGCCTTGCCGTTCTCGTCCAGCACCGTGGCTTCGAAGGCCAGCGCGACGTCGCTGCGCTTGGCGAGGTTAACCATGTCGCGCCGCGAGATTTCCTTCGGGTTTCCTGCATTTTCTTCGTCACCGGTAAAGATAACGCTGATGGTCGTGTTGTCCAGCGCTCCCGCGGCGTGCAGCGCGCGCAGCGCTTCGATGATGATCACGTCACCGCCCTTCATGTCGTTGACGCCCTGCCCGCTGGCGCGGTCGCCCTGCCGCTGCCACTTCTGCATTGGCGCATTCGCTTCGAACACGGTGTCGAGGTGGCCGATCATCAGCACCCGTTTGCCTTGCCTGCCTTCGCGTGTGGCGACCAGGTGGCCGGCGCGCTGCATCTCTTTCGGCATGTCGATCCACTGCGTCTTGAAGCCCAGCTTGTCGAATTCGGCGCGAAACACCTGGCCCACTTCGCGCACGCCTTTGTGGTTCATGGTACCGCTGTTGATGTTGACCGTCTTTTCCAGCAGCTCCAGCGCCTTGCCGGAGTTGGCCTTGACCAGGCTGACGATGCGTTCTTCTTCTGGCGACAGCGATTGCGCTGCGGCGCCTCCCATCGATCCGGCAGCGAGCAGCGAAACGAACAAGCAGGTCATACGCATTTCTGGCATCCTCCTCGTAGTGTGTTCGGCAAACTCTACTACGGAATCGGAAGACATGAGCATCCGCGTTGGCATCGGCGGCTGGGACTTCGCTCCCTGGCGCGAAACTTTCTACCCTCCCGAAGTCCCGCTGAAGCGAGCGCTCGAATACGCCAGCAGCGTCCTGACCAGCATTGAGATCAACGGTACCTTCTATCGCAATGCCAAGCCTGAGCATTTCGCCGGCTGGGCAGAACGCACGCCCGACGATTTCGTGTTTGCGGTGAAGGCTTCGCGCTATGCGACCAACCGCAAGGTGCTGGGCGAGGCCGGTGAATCAATCGAGCGCTTCATGGACAGTGGCCTGGCGGAACTGGGCGACAAGCTTGGCCCCATCCTGTGGCAGCTCGCCGCCACCAAGCGCTTCGATCCGGACGACCTTGAGGCCTTCTTCAAGCTGCTGCCGAAGAAATTGGGCAAGCGCAAGCTGCAGCACGTGCTGGATGCCCGGCACGATAGCTTCATGTGCCCCGAGTACCTCAAGCTGGCACGCAAGTATAAGGTTGCGACGGTCATCACGGATTCGCCCAAGTATCCCAACTTCACGGAGGTGACGGGCGATTTCGTCTATGCGCGCCTGATGAATGCGCAAAGCGAGGTCGCCACCGGCTACACCAAACCGGCCTTGAAAAAGTGGGCCGCCCAGGCGCAGGAATGGACCGACGACGGCAAGCGCGAGGTGTTCGTCTACTTCATCAACGGCGCCAAGGAACGCGCGCCAGCGGCGGCGCTTCAATTGCTGGGCCAACTGAACTGAACCACCTCACCAAAAACAACATTTGCCATGGATTTGCGGCCCTTGTGAATTTTCGAGAGTTTTCTCCCGGCATGTCGGGAATAACATGAAACATTCGCACGTTGGCTGGGCCGTACGCGCACCAGATTCTCAACCGCCCAGTCACGCCATCAAGCGGGGGGCGCCATGCGCGACCATTACAACATCCAGTTGGCGGCGCTCGAAGATTTTGACCTGGCTGTGGCCCGGATAGATCGCTGCCATCGCTTCACCTTCCTTAATCCGCGGGCCCGTACCTTGTTCGGCGTCGGAAACGGCCAGGAGCTGACTCTGCAGGAACTATTTCGCTCCGAGCGGGAGTTTGAAATCGTGCGCAGACGCCTCAAAGAGCGCTGGGAGGGAAAGTCCTCGGCCTATGAAATGAACATCCTGCCCTTGAATTGCGGGCCTGATGATCCCGATATACCGGTCAGCATATTTGCGTTTCCCGACGCGAGTGAAGATGGCGAGATCCTTGGGTCGCTTGTAATCGCCCGGGATTTGCGCGAAGAGCGGATTCGGGAAGAGATCTATGCTGCCATGGAGTGCACCGAGGGCAACGGACCGTTCCTTGCGACCGTCGCCAGCCAGATCCGCCGCATCATTCCATTCGATGAACTGCGCATCGTGACCTTCAGCCAGGGTTGCACACACGTCCGAACGCTGTTTTCAACAGACTTGGACCTGCGGCGCAAATACCCGCATCGCTGGTGGCAAATGCCCGCTTTTATGCGCGTATCTTTGGCGCGCAAGGTCTGCGGTGTAGTGAATATCGACGACCTGCGGGATGATCCCGAGTACGCGGCATATGCCAACTGTGATGCATCGCTGCGAAAATACTTCGACTCACCAGTCAGGCAAGCGGTCAACATTCCCATCCGCCAGGGGGGCGCCATTGTAGCTTTCTTCAGCCTCGAATCAAACACCGACGATCGATATACGCAAGAGACGGTCGACTTGCTCGAACGACTGCCAATCCAGGAAGTGGTGCGGGCCGCAATCCACCGTGAGGAAAGTGGACAACAACGAATGATGCTCGACCTGATTCGTAAAGTTGGCGCCAAGACCAACGACGTGCTTCAGCTTGCCGACGCGCTGGTCAAGGGTTTGTGCCGCAGCTACGGCTGGAACCACGTGTCCATATTCCAGCGCGATCCCGGAGCAAACAGCCTGAAGCTGCTTTGCCAGGCCAATCATTTGCATGCGGCGCTGCCCCCAGGTGCCATCATTACCAGCGGGCTTGAAACAGACAGCCTGCTTGACCTCGCGCTGCGTTCGCAACATATCGAAGATGGAACGAGCGACCTGCGCCACACGCCTTTTGATGCTATTGGCGAGAAGCTGCCGCAGGGTTCGGCGTTGGCGGTGCCGATCTTGGGAAGAAAGGCCGACTGGGTCCTGTACATTGAAACGGCCGACTTGAACGCTTTCGCCACGGAAGAGAAGGAATTGCTGGAACTGCTTGCAAGCGAAGCGGGTGAAGTTCTGCACCGGTCCGCCTTGTTCGAACTCCAGGCATCCGTGCTTGGGGCAATCAATGACGCTGTCATCGAAACCAATGAAGATGGCAGCATCTCCTGGTGTAACGATGCTGCGGAGTTCATGTTTGGGCTGCCGGCCAAACCTACGGAGCGCATCATGCTGGAAGAGCTGATCGCCAAAGGCAAGGATAGGCTGCCGAACACGGATTTCTATCACGAAGAAGTGGAGTTGCGCCGATGGCGCGGCGGGGAGTCCCATTTCCCCGGCATTCTTTCCGCGTCAGCCTTGCCTGCTCATCTTGGGGGCAAAGTGTATGTGGCCAGCAATTTCTCGTTCCAGAACCAGGTCTTTCGTTTCGAGCAGTTCGAGACGGTATTCCAGCAGGCCGCACTCGAAAGCCGGACGCCGCTCGCGCTGGCGTCGACCTGGCTTAGCCAATGGGCCGAAGAGAGGCGCGTCGACCGCGAAACGATAGGCAAAATCCTGTCCCAGCTCGCGCGCGCGGACTTGCCGCTGGAACGGCTGATACGTCTCGGCGCGGAGCTGAACCCGGAGTCGCCAAACCAGAAAGCAGACTTGAACACGGCGATCCATGGTGCCGTGAATATCTTGCCGCAAAGCCTGCGTGAACATATCGATATTGTGCTGGACGATGGCCGGCTGGAGGTAAGCCTGTGCGCCAGCGACCTGCAGTTTTGCATTGAGTCGATCATCGCGTTTGCGATGCGCACCAGGCCGCAATCGAAAACCCTACGGGTGCGGACTGCACGCAATACCGGCAATATCATTCTGCTCGCCACCGGAGACTGGGTCCCTGACCTTGACCAAGCAGGCGAAACTGCCCTCGAACGCTGGAAAAACAAATTGCTGTGCGATCTGACGCTGGGCGAAAGCACGATCGCCGGGCTTGTGCAAAAGGCGCATGGCCAATACCACCGCGAGTTCTCGCCCGGATTTTCGATCGAACTCACGTTCCCCTTGCACCATTGATGGAGTCCGATCATGGCCTGGACACTGATCATTCATCAAGAACTGGATATGGCCCACCTCGCTGCACAGGCGTTAGATCAATTGGCAAATCCGGATATCCAATTTGCGACAACGCTGGAGCAAGCGAACGAGAGACTAATGGACCATGGTACGAAGTCCTGCAGCTTGATCATTGCTGATGCTGCAGTCCGCGCCGATGGAGAACAGGTAGGCGCCGTCGCCGCACCTGCCGGACCGGCTGTGACAAGGTTCTTTGAGGATATACATCGCCGCAACCCCAAAACACGCTGCATCGCACTGATTACGGTTGGTGCCGACAAGCGGCTGGCCCCGCTTGCTGAACTCGATTACGTCGAACAGGCTTACTTCTCGACCCTGCGGAAAGTCCTCGACCAGAACCGCCAGCCTGCGAACAAGCGCCGCCACGACGTGGACGTCGACATTATCATTTCCGGAACCGTCGGGGAGTGGCGCATCAGGGGCGCACAAGATCCACGGGTACGCTCGATGGGATGTATCAATATCAGCAATCGCAATATGAGGCGATTGCTGAACGACTCGCAGCGGGCGCATTGCGCCAATCACCAGTCCATGTGCCAGCTGGGGCAGGACATGTACGAATTCCTGCTGATGGCCGAAGCCGGCAGCAGCAAGCTGGAACTGGAGCTCGCCAAATGCACCTTGCCGCCCGGCTCCCTTGAATCGGTGCGTTTTCGCTTTCAGGTGAACCAGCACTCCAACCCGCTACTGGTGGAAACAATCGCCAAACCGGTGTCAGACCAGGACACTAACGACCTCGACCTATGGATGCTGCACACGCCGATCTTCCGCAACTTCGAGGGAACCAGCACGCGGCATGCCCTGTTCAAGGACAGGCTGAGTCGCCAGGAGCCCTTGCGCTGCCTGATCATCGAGGGGGAGACTGGTGATTTCAGCGTGGGCGGCGCGGTTGCCAAGCATTTCGATCCGCTCAAATACGCCGCCGACGAGTTGAGCTGGCTGACGCGGCATTTTCAATCTTCGTTCAATTTCGACGTTGCACCGCCCACCTTCGTCCAGTTCGAGCGCGGCGAACCGCGTGCGCCGAAGTTGCGTCAACTGCTGGCGCGGCCGGGGCCGCACTGGCATCTCATCCATTATCTCGGCCACACGACTTTTGGCGACGATGAAAAAGGTTACCTCGTGCTGGGCGGCGGAACCGAAGACCTGATGCCGGTCGATGAGTTTGGCGAGTTGGCGGCGAATAGCCAATTTGTGTTCCTGAACAGCTGTCAAAGCGCCGACGCCCGCTTCATCACCAGCCTAATCAAACACAACATCCCTGCAATCGCCGGTTATGCGTGGCGAATTGACGATAAGGCCGCGTACAAGTTTTGCCGGAAGTTCTACGAAAGCCTGTTTGCAGGCACGGTTTCACAGCGCTTCCTGGAATATGCCTTCATGAATGCGCGAGCCCATCTACACGAGTCTGCGAAAGGCAGGTCATCCGTATGGGCCGCACCTTTGCTTTTTATGCATGGCAGGGAAGCGGAACCCGATTAGTGGAAAGGACCATGTTATGACAATCAAGTCCTTGATCGAGGCAGTTTCGCATCGCGCGAGCGTGCGCCAGACTACCTTGTGGTTTCCCGATGTACCGGCAGATCAAAGCCGATGCCCCCCGTCCTTGGACGGTTATTTTTCCATTCGCCTGAGCGAAATGTTTTTGCGCGACTCCCGGCGTTGGATGAGCGAAATCTGCCCTGCCACGCTGTTCATTGTGGATTACCAGTATGGCAGAAGCGACGTCAGCCAACCCTTTTTTGTGAGTGCGAAAGCATTTCCTGGCGCCGAGAAAGCCGGTGCCGGCGAATTCAGGATCAATTTCACGGACAAACAGATACTTGGCCCCACGCCGTTTGCCGGCGGTGAAGTGCAACTATTCGTCGGCCTGTTCCAGGCTAAGATGTTTGACTATCGCTCCGAACTTTTTGAGGTGCTTGAGACAGTGTTGGGCGGAATGGATCTTGGCCTGACTTCCGGCTATTTGCGGATGGCGGATAAACTGAGCGGCAACCTTCTCAAGATTCTCGGCGCGAAGGATGTGGAATGCTTGTTGGCCGAACAATGTGCCATCGGCAAGCAGGCCGTGCCTGCCAGCGGTTACCGCGCATATTTACGCATGCCTGATCAATCCGCAAGCGCCAACGATTTCGTGGTGCAGGATGGTTTTTTGCATCGAAAAGACGGCGCCGGCCTTGTCCGCATGGCAGATGCGGATTATTGCCTGGTTCGGATCGACACCCTGGAGAGCCGTTCCGACTACACGAAAATGGAATTTCATGCGTTATGGCGGGAAGCGTGCATAAAAATGCAGACCAACGAAGCGGAGGCGCTTGCAATCATGCAGCGTTGTAACGGACAAATCCTGCTTTCCCCGGATTTGACGGAAAGTCACAAATTCGCGCTGATGGAGTACTACCAAACCAATCTGTGGGCCATACCCAGCCATCGCCTGGCAGGCTCAGGGGCGAGGGCAACGCGTGCCGGCGCGGCCGTCTATACCCGCGAAATTCAGCGTCGCATACTGCGGGCCGACGAGCCCGATGCAGCAACCCTCGCGACTGTCCTCGACGGTATCGCCCGGCTGGGGGACGAACTAATGCAAGCGGCGCCTGCACGGCGCGAAGAGGACATCGAACTCGACCTGCACAATTATTTGCTGAGACGCGGCCGCACTGTCCTCCCTTCAACGGCCGCGGACCTCGCCAAGGCAATCGCCGAGGGCACGATGCAAATCGCAGGTCCACTGTTAGAACGGGACTAGCGCCCAATGCCCTCGAACCACTCCAGCGTGCGCGCCCACAGCGGCTGCGCGTGCTGGCGGAAGTAGCCCATATGCCCCAGCTTGCCCAGCCCTGTTGCCGCCGGATCGATGTCGACACCGTGCCACGGCGCATTGCGGTAGCCGGACATCAGCGCATCGCGCGACAGCGGCGGCGCCCACAGGTCGTCGGTCGCATTCAGCGCCAGGATCGGCGTGCGCACCCTGGCGAAGCCTTCCGCAATCTCCGGCACTCGCGGGTCGTCAAGGAAGTAGCGCGGGAATTTGCACCAGTGCTTCCACTGGCGGTACACGCCCATCGGCAAATCCTCGCCCATGCCAAATTTGCTCCAGGCCAGGCGCCCTTTCCAGCGCGTGACGATGGGGCCGACCACATGCCACATGGCCAGCACCCTTAGGCGCTCCAGGCGCGGCATCCAGCCATGCCAGCCGGCGCCGACGCCGAACAGGTAGACGCCGGCGAACTTTTCATGATTCGGCACCAGGCCCAGTGCGTGGCCGCCGTAGGAATGACCGACCATGTACAGCGGCGTGCTGTCGGCCGGTGCGAAGAATTCGATGACGGCGGTCAGGTCAAGGTGCGCCCAGTCGAGAAAGCTAGCCTCGAAGCCGCGCAGGGTTTTCGGCGCCGAGCCGCCCACGCCGCGGTAGTCGAAGGTCAGCACGGTATAGCCCTGCCCTGCGGCGAATTCGGCGAAGCGGCGGTAGAAGCCTTGCGGCACGCCGGTGGCGCCGGCCACCAGCAGGCGCGCCTTCTCCGGACCGCGGGCGCGGTAGCGCATGGCCGACAGCGGATAGCCGTCGACGGCGCGCAGTTCGAGTTTTTCCGCCAGCAGCAAGGCGGCGGCAGGCATATGGCTCATGTTCTTTTCTCCACTTTCAGCATTGGCATCAGGGCGTCCATGGTCTGCACCATTGGCGCGGTGTCGCCCGCGACGCGGGCTTGCAGCAGACCGCCTTCGTAGGCCGCCAGGATCAGGGCGGCGATGCCCTCGGCGCGCTGGCGTTCGTGGCCCGCCTGCACCAGGGCGTCGGCCATGCGGCCGCGCAGGGCCGCGAAGCCGGTTTTCAGCGCGTTACGGATTTCCACGTCGTCGGAAGTGGATTCCAGCGCAACCGCCGCCAGCGGGCAGCCCAGTTCGAACTCGCTGTCGTCCAGACCGCGCAAGGCGCGCAGGATCCACGCTTGTAGCGCGGCGACCACATCTGGTTCGCGCTCCATATAGGTGTCGAGCTTGTGGACCAGGAAGCTGAAGGTGGCTTCGATGGCGGCCACCGCCAACTGGTCTTTACCGCCGGGGAAATGGTGGTACATCACGCCTTTCGGCGCCTTGGCGGTGGCAAGGATCTCGCTCAGGCCGGCGCCGTGCAGGCCGCGGTGCTGCAGCGTGGTGATCATGGCATTGATCAGGCGTTCACGGGTGCTCAGGGTCTGGGTGTTCATGCGGCTTACTCTATAGACCGGTCGGTCCAATGTCAAGCACGCCGGGCCGGTTTCAACTCTGCTTGCTCCTTGGTAAAATATCTCTTTGGGCGACAGCCTAGCTTTCGAGAATTGCAAATGAGCCAACATTTTTCCGGCAGCCTGTTCATGGTTGCTGCACCATCCGGCGCCG
>JBCNOX010000114.1:0-11512 GCA_039593645.1 Pseudoduganella sp. | reverse complement strand
CGAAGCTGACCTCAATCCGGCTACCGACCACGATTCCTGCCAAAGAGACCTCGTTCTCCCCGCAATGGTCGAAAGATGGCGAGGAACTGCTGATTATGGTGCATAGCATTGAGAGAAACAGGGATGCCGTACCGTTCGAGTATTATTCCTACCGGCTGTCGACAAGTACTGTTGAACGACTCAAGGGCTATTACGATTCGGAGGCCCATAGGCATGTATTCATGCGAAACGGTCAGGAAATCCAGACCTTCGGCGGTGTGGATACCCGCAGTACGGGTGGAAGGAGAATGGAAGATTCACCCGATGGAAAATGGCGTGCCTACGTTGATTGGAAGAGTGAATCCGAAGGTTTTCCGCTTCGACTGGAGGGGCGCGATGGATCGAGGAGAATCGTGGCCCGCGGCGCTGCTGGCCGCGCTTGCGCTCACCAGCTATTCAAGGGCTGGCTGGATAACGACCATCTTGTGTTCCTTGACAGTTGGTCGGATCACATCGTCTATGAAGTCAGCACCGGCAACATAGCAAGGCTTTTCGAAGGGGAGTACCCGCGCCAGGAATTCACCTGGTGAGGCAGTGGACTAGGCCAATTCAAAACCTTTCGCGTCATGCAGCTCCCATGCGCCATCTCCTTTCAGCAGCAGGACATGGGTGTGATGGCGCAGCACTCCGGCGCGGTGGGCGATGCTGATCACGGTAGCTCCGCTGGCGCGCAATTGTTCATATAGCGAGGCCTCGTTGCCGCTATCGAGCGCACTGGTTGCCTCATCCAGGATGACGATCCCTGGCTCACGGACGAATACGCGGCCAAAAGCGAGGCGCTGCTGCTCGCCGACAGACAGCAATTTTTCCCAATCCTGGATGGCGTCCAGGCCGCCAACGCGCTCGGCAAGTTGTGGCAGACCGACGCGTTCCAGGATTGCCAGCAACTGCTCGTCTTCAAGGTCGCATTGCACGCTCGGGTAGATCAACTGGCTGCGCAAACTGCCGGACTGCAGGTAAGGTTGCTGCGGCAGGAAAAAGAGTTCCTCCAGCGGCGGGCGCTGGATCACGCCGCTGCCTGTGTTCCACAAGCCCGCAATCGCGCGCAGGAGCGAACTTTTGCCGCACCCGCTGTCTCCGGTGATCAGCAGCGCGTCTCCGGGCTTAAGGGCAAGCGACAGGTCCTTGATCAGTATGCGTTCGGATTGCGGAGGGCATAAGGTAAGGGTTTCCAGCGCGAGTTCTTTGCCCTGGCGCGTTTCGATGCTGCGAGGCGCGCTGTCGGGGGTGGTGTCCGATGCCGCTCCAGGCAGGACAAGGTTCGACAATGTCTGCAATCGACCGACGCCAGCCACGAAGCGGCTCAGGCTTTCGAAATTTTCCACGATCACCCCAACGGCCGCGAGAACGGCCGTAAATGCGCCTGTCGCCTGAATCGCGCGTCCGACTTCAAGTTCACCGGACAAGACCTGTTCGGCCAGGAGCACGCCTGGCAGCACCAGCGTCAATTGGCTGAAGGTGCGCTGGAACAGGTTGAGGTCACGCTGTTTCTTGATCAGGCGGTTGAAGTTGTGAATGACCTTTTCGAACTTGCCTTCAATGTAGGCACGCTCTTGCGGTTCGCCGCGGTAGAAGGCAATGGATTCGGCATTCTCGCGCAACCGCATCAGGCTGAAACGGAAATCCGCTTCGCGCCGCAGTTGCCAGAAGTTGAGCTGAATGAGCGGGTTGCCAAATACGTAAAGCGCGACAACCGTCCCGACCAGGGCATATACGGCCAATACGCCGACGAGCAAATGCGAAATCGACCACAGGACGGCGCTGAAGGCGATCAGCTGCATGATCGAGCCCAGGAAAATCAGGAGAAAGTGGATGGACCGGCCGGTGAACGTATTGATATCCTCGCTGATACGCTGGTCGGGGTTGTCGATTTCACCCAGTGCGCCCAGCTCGTAGTATTTGCGCTCCTTGAGGTAACCATCGAGGAAGCGCCCCGTGAGCCAGCGCCGCCAGTGGTTGGCGAACAGGTCGCGCATGTAGTAGTAGAAGGCGTAGACAGGAACCGCGAAGACCAGTGTCAGAAGGCATGCCCGCACCGCTGTCCAGAAGCGGTTGGCGTCGCGGCCGGCCAGCGCCGACGTCATTTCCCCCGCTTGGTTGTTCAGCATGACTGCCAGTTGCGTCTCGACGAGCATCAGGACGATCAGGAATAGCAGCAGGCCCCATGCCTTGCTTTTTTCGTCACCCAGCCAATACGGCTTCGCTACGTTGAGGAAGTGCCTCCACGCAGCGAGCGACAAGGATGGCGGGCGACGCCGCTTTGGAGGCGCCGCTGGCGCCTCACCAGCGGGTGTTTCGGTGGTAGCGGAAGTAGGCGTAGTCATCGTCGGTGTATGCCTGAGTTATATCCGAAGCATACGACTCGGCCTGAGGCCGCTCTGTGCGGAAACGGACATAGCAATCCGAATGCGACCCTGGCGGGATTGCTGCGCAGCTACTTCCGGTAAGGCCGTATTTCAGGCGACCTTGCGCACCCCTGCGGCCAGCGCGAGCTTGGCGGCAAGCTGGTTATGCCGTTCGATGACCAGCGGCAGGTCAACCGTTTGCAGGATGCCGTCTTTGACCACGACCTTGCCGTTGATAATGCTGTAACTGACATTGGCCGGGGTGCAGAACACCAGTGCCGCCACCGGGTCATGCAGGGCACCGGCAAAGGCAAGCTGGTCCAGCTTGAACATGACGATATCGGCTGACATGCCCGGCTTGATCGCGCCAATGTCGTCGCGGTTCAGCACTTTCGCGCCACCCAGGGTGGCCAGTTCCAGCGCCTGGCGTGCGGTCATCGCGTCCGGTCCAAAGCCGACGCGCTGCAGCAGCATGGCCTGCCGTACTTCGCCCAGCATGTGGGCGCCATCGTTCGATGCGGAGCCGTCGACGCCCAGGCCGACTGGCACGCCGGCATCGACCATCTTGCGGATCGGGGCGATGCCCGACGCCAGGCGCATGTTCGAGCAAGGGCAGTGTGCGACGCCGGTGCCGGTTCTTGCGAACATGTAGATGCCGTCGTCGTCGAGCTGCACGCAGTGCGCGTGCCATACGTCGTGGCCTACCCAGCCGCAGTCTTCGGCATATTCGGCCGGCGTCATATTGAATTTTTCGCGGCTGTAGGCGATGTCGTTGACATTCTCCGCGAGGTGGGTGTGCAGGGAGACGCCGTGGCTGCGGGCCAGCGCTGCGGCCTCCTTCATCAGGGCGCGCGAGACGGAGAACGGAGAGCAGGGCGCCACGACAATGCGCTGCATGGCGTGCCGTTCGGCGTCGTGGTAGGTTTCGATCAGGCGCTGCGTGTCGCGCAAGATCGCTTGTTCATCTTCGACCACGCTGTCTGGCGGCAGGCCGCCTTTCGACTGGCCGACGCTCATGGAGCCGCGTGCGGCGTGGAAACGCATGCCGATCTTGCCGGCGGCTTCGATGCTGTCATCGAGCCTGCAATCGTTCGGATAGATATACAGGTGGTCGCTGCTGGTGGTGCAGCCGGACAGGATCAGCTCCGACATGGCCGTCAGCGTCGACACCTGCACCATCTCGCTGTCCAGGTTGGCCCAGATCGGATACAGGTTGGTGAGCCAGTTGAACAGCTCCCCGTCCTGCGCGGCGGGAATCACGCGCGTCAGGCTCTGGTACATGTGGTGGTGGGTGTTGACCAGGCCGGGAATCACCACGTGCCCGGCGGCGTCAATCACTTCATCGGCCACTTGCGGCAGTCCGGAAGTCGGGCCGACTTGTTCGATCACATTGCCGCGCACGAAGACGGCGCCGTTGTCGATTTCGCGGCGTTGTTCGTCCATGGTGACAAGTACGCGCGCATTTTTGATCAGGAGGGTTTTGGTCATTTAAGTCTTCTCGAAATGATTAAAACACTGCGGAAACAATGCGCGGGGCAATGCGGAAACAATGTCAGGGAAAGATCTGGTCCTGCCGCAGGACGTGGCAGGACCGGGAAGTTTAGCCGACTTTGGGAATCAGCATCGGCTGCGGCACATCATCCTCTTCGTCCTCGTCGTGTTCTGCGACAGGGCGATCCGGCAGAACCAGGTTCAGCACCACGGCCACGATGGCGGCAGTGGAAATGCCCGAACCGAAAATCTCGTGGACGAAAGAGGGCAGCTTGGACAGCAGCTCCGGCCGGACTGATACGGCCAGGCCGCAGCCGACCGATACCGCGATCAGCAGGCCGGTACGCTTATCGTGTTCGACGTTGGACAGCATCTGGACGCCAGCCGCAATGATCATCGCGAACATCATCAGTCCCGCGCCACCCAGCACCGGCTGCGGGATTGTGACGACGATTGCGCCAAGCACCGGGAACAGGCCGGCAGCTGCCAGGAAGACGCCCGTCAGCGCGACCACATAGCGGCTGGCGACGCCGGTCAGCGAAATCACGCCCACGTTCTGCGCGAAAGTCGATACCGGCGGTGCGCCCAGCACCGAGACGAAGGCCGATCCCAGGCCGTCGCACAGCACGCCCCTGCACAACAGCTTGCCCTTCATCTTGGTGTTGGTCGCGGAGCCCAGCGCCATGAAGGTGCCGGTGGTTTCCACGATGGTCACAACGTATGCCAGCGCCATGGCCAGGATGCCGCTCAGCGGGAAGGTCATGCCGAAGTACAGCGGTTGCGGCACGGCGAAGACCGCGGCTTTCTGAACGGCGGAGAAGTTGACCAGGCCGAGGCCAAGGCATACGCAGTAGCCGATTGCGATTCCGATCACCACGGCGGCGGCAGAAATGATACCTTTACCGAATTGCACCAGTGCGATCACGGTGGCCAGGACGAACAGTGCGATGCCAAGATTGGTCGGGTCGCCATAGTTCGCGCCGGCGTTCTTGCCGCCGGCGGCCCAGTCGACTGCGACCGGCACCAGCGACAGCCCGATCATGGTCACCACCACCGCAGTCACCTGGTGCGGAAACAGCTTGCGGATTTGCGGCATGAAGAAGCTGCCCAGGATCATGATCGCGGAACCAGCGAGCGACGACCCGAGGATGCCCGGCACGCCATGCTCGAGCCCCACGCTGATGGCGGCACCGACGAAGGCAAAGCTGGTGCCCATCACACAAGGGAGGCGGATACCGACCCGGCCCACGCCGATGCACTGGATCGTGGTGACGATGCCGGACCCCAGCAGGGCGGCGTTGACCAGTGCTACTACCTGGTCGGCGGGCAGCTTCAGGACGGCGCCAACCACCAGGGGTACGGCGATGATGCCGCCCAGGGCGGCCAGCATGTGCTGGGCCGCCAGCAGGGCGGTAGTGAGTGGCGGTGGACGGTCGTCCACCTGGTATAGCAGGTTGTTCATGTTGTCTCCGTTATAGGATTTTTGTCTGAACTACTTTTTCCGGTGCTATCCGGCATGCCGCTGCGGGTCAGGATTTCTTAGAAATGGTACTCGGCGCGGATCATCGGGGTTTTCGCCGTACTGCCGGGGATATTATGCGGATTCCCGAATTTGTTGCGCCAGTATTGGTATTCCAGGCCAGCCTTGAAGGTGTTCGGCTTGGCGCCCAGGTGGCCGCTCAAGTCGTACATCACCTGCGCGTCGATGTTCAGCTCCGGCGAAGTCTGGCCGCCGAATTCGTCCTTGCCCTTGTTGCCGATCCAGTTGGCGTAACCCTCGAAGCTGAAACCGGAACCGAGCGGAACGCCCCATGCGGCATTCAGCATGGCGTGCGTGTCGTATTTGTAGCGCTTGGCGACGCCGAGCGGCTGGTTGCTCTCCCACATGCCGAGCAGGCTCACATTCAGGAAGCCCGGCACGTCCAGCATCAGGGTGGGGCCGGCTACGATCATGCGCTTGCGCGAGTTGTAGCTGTCGTCGTTCTTGGTGTTCCAGTCGAAGCCCGCGGTGATGCCTACGCCGCGCACCGGGCCGAATTTGAAGTCCCTGCCGCTTACTTTGCCCAGGTCCAGCGTGTGGCGGTACAGCAGGTAGGCCTCGTGCGCGTTGTTGTCCTTGGCGTCGGAGCGCAGGAAGTCCAGGTTCATGTAATTGTTGCCGTACTTGTAGCCGTCGGCGTAGGTCCAGTTCAGGATCTGTTTGCTGATGTCGTTCGGGTTGTACGGCTCTGCGAATTTGCTGCCGTAGCGGTAGCCGATGGAGGTGTCGCTCCAGTCGGCGGCGTTGGCGTGCTGTGCGCCCATCGTGAGGGCCAGGACAGCGATGGTGCCGGCTGCCGCTACGCGTAATGCTTGCTGCATGGTGTCTCCTGTATTTTTTGATATGGAGTCCCGATTATGTCCGTGCAAGTCATGGTTGATATTCATCGCCGTGTATATATCGCAATGGCCTGGCGTATATGATTTTCTTCATTCACAAGAGGAGACCATATGGGCAAACTGAGTACACACGTCCTGGATATCACGCAGGGCAAGCCTGGCGCAGGCGTCAAAGTGAAGCTTTTCCGCGTTGAGGGAAGCACCAAAGTGTTGTTGAAGACCGACACTACCAACCAGGACGGGCGTTGCGAAACGCCGTTGCTCACTGGCGGCGAAGTCGTTGCGGCGAAGTATGAGCTGGTGTTTGCAGCCGGCGACTACTTTGCGGCGCAAGGCGTGGCGCTGCCGGAACCGCGCTTCGTCGACGAGGTGATCATCGCTTTCGGCATCGCCGACGTTAACGCGAACTACCACGTGCCAATCGTGGTGTCGCCGTGGGCTTATTCGACTTACCGTGGCAGCTAGGAAGGCGGAATGAACACTTTGAAAGCTTTCCGCGCCAGCATCCTGCATTTCACGGATGATCCGGCCTTCAATCCCGGCGCACACGCCTGGTACGAGGATGGCCTGCTGGTGATTAACGACGGCCGCGTGCAAGCGGCAGGCGACTACGCGCAACTGAAAGATACGCTGCCGCCGGACACGCAGGTTCGCGACTACCGCGGCAAGATCATCATGCCGGGCTTTATCGACACCCACATCCACTATCCGCAGACAGACATGATCGCCTCGCCGGCGCCCGGCCTGCTGCCGTGGCTGGATACCTACACTTTCCCCACCGAGCGTCAGTTCAAGGATCCGGCGCACGCGGGGGAAGTGGCCGACTTCTTCGTCAGGGAGCTGCTTCGTTGCGGCACCACCACGGCCATGGTGTACTGTACCGTGCACCAGGAATCGGTAGACGCCTTCTTTGGCGCGGCCGAAGCGCGCAACCTGCGCATGGCGGCTGGCAAGGTGATGATGGACCGCCATTGCCCTGACTTCCTGCAGGATACGGCGCAAACCGGTGCGCGCGAGAGCGAGGAGCTGATTCACCGCTGGCATAAAAAGGGCCGCAATATGTATGCCCTCACGCCCCGCTTTGCGCCGACATCGACCGAAGATCAGATGCATATGTGCGGCGAGCTGGCTCGCGCCTATCCCGACACCTACGTGCAGACGCACGTGGCGGAAAACACTGATGAGGTGGCGTGGGTCAAATCCCTGTTCCCGGATGCGCGCAGCTACCTGGACGTGTACGACAAATACGGCCTGCTGCGCGAGCGCTCCATGTACGCCCATTGCATCTGGCTCGACGATGAAGACCGCGCGCGCATGGCTGCCACTGGCGCCGCCGTGTCGATGTGTGCTACGTCCAACCTGTTCCTGGGCAGCGGCTTGTTCGACTTTGCAGCCGCCGACCGCCAGCAGGTGGCGCTGTCGCTGGCGACCGACGTTGGCGGCGGTACCTCGTTCTCCATGCTGCAAACCATGAACGAAACCTACAAGGTTGCGCGCATGGGCGGCACCTACCTGCCGGCGCTGCGCATGTTCTACATGGCGACGCTGGGCGGTGCGCGCAGCATGCAGCTTGAAGGCACGGTGGGCAATTTCGTGGCTGGAGCCGAGGCTGACTTCATCGTGGTCGATCCCAAGGCCACGCCGTTGCTGGAGCGCCGTACCACGCGCTGCGACAGTCTCGAGGAATTGCTGTTCGCACTGGCGCTGCTGGGAGACGATCGCGCAATCGCCGCAACATACTCGGCGGGCGTGCAAGTACATCAACGCGGAGAGTAGCCGAACCCGGCCCGATGCGCGGGCCAATCGGGTCTGACCCTTGCCGGATGGCCATCCCGTCAGACCCAAAAGCCTGCCCCCAAAAAAAAGACGCCGGTTGGAGGACCGGCGTTAAAAGAGAAAGTCTGTACTAGTGCCTGCTTATTGCGGCCATATTTCGGCCAGTCGCAGCAGGTTGGTGCTGCCAGGCTGCCCGAATGGTGTGCCTGCAGCGATGGCGATCTGGTCGCCGGCCTTCACGAAGCCTTCCCGCAGCGCAGTACGGCAAGCTGCCGCCACCATTTCATCGACACTGTTCACGTCCTGGCTCACCGTGCTGTGCACGCCCCAGGCCAGCGCCAGGCGGCGCGCTGTCTCAGGCTTCGGGGTGATGCTGACAATTGGCGCCATCGGACGCTCGCGTGCCGTGCGCAGGCTGCTATGGCCGGAAGTGGTGTAGGCCACCATGGCTTTCGCGCCCATGATGCGTGCGGCGTCGCGCATGGCGGCGCTGATCGCATCGCCCTTGTTGGGCAGCGGCGCCTGATGCTGTGCTTCGATCATGGCTGGATACAGCGGGTCGCGTTCGACCTCGGAGATGATGCGGTCCATGATCGAAACTGCCTGTACCGGGTAGGCGCCGCTGGCCGATTCGGCCGAAAGCATCACGGCGTCCGCGCCTTCGTACACGGCATTGGCAACGTCGGATGCTTCAGCGCGGGTCGGGACTGGTGCGCTGACCATGGATTCCAGCATCTGCGTGGCGACGACGACGGGCTTGCCGTGCTTGCGGCACAGGCGCACGATACGTTTCTGCACGCCCGGCACGCGCTCCGGCGGCAATTCGACGCCAAGGTCGCCGCGCGCCACCATGATGGCATCGGACACGCCAACGATTTCTTCCAGCCGGTCCAGCGCGGCCGGCTTTTCCAGCTTGGACAGCACACCGGCACGACCTTGCACCAGATCCTTGGCCTGCACCACGTCTTCCGGCAGTTGCACGAAGGAGAGGGCGATCCAGTCGACGCCCAGGCCAAGGGCAAATTCCAGGTCGGCTTTGTCCTTGACGGTCAGGGCAGGGATGGGCAGTACGGCATCGGGCACGTTGACGCCCTTGCGATCCGACAGCACGCCGCCAGTCACCACGCGCGTGCGGATGGTGCCGGCGTCGCTGGCGAGGACTTCAAGGCGGATGCGGCCATCGTCCAGCAGCAGCGATTGGCCGGCACTGACTGCTGCAAACAGCTCCGGATGCGGCAGGCAGACCCGCGCGGCGCTGCCCGGCGCCGGCGCCTGGTCAAGCTGGAATTCGGCGCCAGCGGTCAGCGTCACCTTGCCGCCTTCGAACTGGCCGATGCGCAGTTTGGGACCCTGCAGGTCGGCCAGGATGGCGATCGGGCGCCCGAGCTCCTTTTCGATGGCGCGCACGATCTCGTAGCGGGCCTGGTGGTCGGCATGGCTGCCGTGGCTGAAGTTGAAGCGGAAGACGTCGGCGCCCGCCTCGAACAGCGCCTTGATGGTGGTGTATTCGCTGCTTGCGGGACCGAGGGTTGCTACGATTTTTGCTTTGCGTTCGCGACGCATATTGGTGTCTCTCTCTATTCTTGATGATTCAAAGAATCAGGATGGCGCGGAAGTCATTTACGTTGGTGCGCGTCGGGCCACTGACGACAAGGTCGTCCAGTGCGCTGAAGAAGCTGTAGCCATCGTTATTGGCCAGCAGGTGCTTGCCGCTGACGCCTTGCTCCTCGGCGCGAGTCAGGGAGTCTGGTGCATACACCGCGCCGGCGTTGTCTTCCGAGCCGTCGATGCCGTCGGTGTCGCAGGCAATTGCATGCACGCCGGCGGCGCCCTCCATCGCCAGCGCGAAGCTGAGCAGGAACTCCACGTTGCGGCCGCCGCGTCCATTGCCTCGCACAGTGACCGTGGTTTCGCCGCCGGACAGGATCACGCATGGCCGCTGAAAGGGCTGGCCTCGCGCCACCACCTGGCGTGCCAGGGCCGCGTGCATCAGGCCGATGTCACGTGCCTCGCCCTCGATGCCGCCGGACAGGATGTATGGGGTCAGGCCGGCCTCGCGCGCTCGCGCTGCCGCGGCTTCCAGCGCATGCTGTGCGGTGGCGATAACGTGGTGGCTGTGGCCTTCAAAGCGGACATCGCCAGGCTTGGGCGTCTCGCTGGCTTCCGACTGCAAGTGCGCCAGCACGCTTTTCGGAATCTCGATCTGGTATTTGCACAGGATCGCCAGCGCCTCGGAGCTGGTGGTGGCATCGGGCAAGGTAGGGCCGCTGGCAATCACGCGCGGATCGTCGCCCGGCACATCGGAGATCAGCAGCGTCACCACGCGTGCCTTGCCACAGGCCAGCGCCAGGCGCCCGCCCTTGATCGCGGAAAGATGCTTGCGCACGCAATTCATCTCACCGATGGTGGCGCCGCTTTTCAGCAACGCCTTGTTCAGCGCCTGCTTCTCAGCCAGCGAAATACCGTCGGCAGGAAGTGCGAGCAGGGCCGAGCCGCCGCCGGAAATCAGGCACAGCACGAGATCGTCTTCGGTCAGGCCCTGGACCATGTCCAGCATGCGCGCGGCAGCCTTCTGCCCCGCATCGTCAGGCACGGGATGCGATGCTTCCACCACTTCGATATGTTTGGTCTCGGCGCCGTGGCCGTAGCGTGTCACCACCAGCCCGGATAGCGGGCCTTGCCAGCCGCGCTCCACCGCCTCGGCCATCGCTGCGGCGCCTTTGCCGGCGCCGATTACGAGGGTACGCCCTTTGGTCGGCGGCTGCGGCAGGTAATCCTGCACCAGGTTGCGCGGATGGACGGCGCCAATGGCGGCGTCGTACAGCTCGAGCAGAAGCTCGCGTGGGGCTGGGGTGGACGTCATATCAAGCCTGCGAAATGCGGTGGTTGGACATCAGTTCAATCGCCTGGCACAGCGCAGAGTGGTCGAGGCCGGACAGACCGTTGGCGGCGCAGGCGTTCATCAACTCCTGCGTGGTCGAAGTGTTCGGCAGCGACACGCCCAGCGCCTTGGCGCCTTGCAGGGCCAGGTTCAAATCCTTCTGGTGCAGGGCGATGCGGAAGCCTGGGTTGAAGGTGCGCTTGACCATGCGCTCGCCATGCACTTCCAGGATGCGTGAGGAGGCGAAGCCGCCCATCAGCGCCTCACGCACCTTGGCAGGATCGGCGCCGGCCTTGGATGCGAACAGCAGTGCTTCCGCCACGGCCTGGATGTTCAGCGCCACGATGATCTGGTTGGCGACCTTGGTGGTCTGGCCGTCGCCGTTGCCGCCGACCAGGGTGATGTTCTTGCCCATCAGCTCGAACAGCGGCTTGACGGTGGCGAAGGCTTCCTGCGGACCGCCGACCATGATGGTCAGCGAACCCGCCTTGGCGCCCACTTCGCCGCCGGATACCGGGGCATCCAGGTAGGCGCAGCTCTTCTTGTTGATCTTCTTGGCGAATTCCTTGGTGGCGATCGGCGAGATCGAGCTCATGTCGAC
>JBCNOX010000113.1:0-11623 GCA_039593645.1 Pseudoduganella sp. | reverse complement strand
CACCTGCTCGATGCCGGAGGACTGCTCCTGGCTGGCCGAAGTGATTTCGTTCATGATGTCCGCCACCTGCTGCACGGAAGTGACGATCTGCTGCATGGTCGCGCCGGCGCGATCCACCAGCGCGCCGCCTGCATCGACCTTGGCGATCGAATCGTCGATCAGTTCCTTGATTTCCTTGGCCGCCGCCGCGCTGCGTTGCGCCAGGCTGCGCACCTCCGAAGCCACCACCGCGAAGCCGCGACCCTGTTCGCCGGCCCGTGCCGCTTCCACCGCGGCATTCAGCGCCAGGATGTTGGTCTGGAACGCAATGCCATCGATTGCGCTGATGATGTCCGCCATGCGCGCCGAACTGGCCTTGATCGCCCCCATCGTATCGACCACCTCGCCCACCACCTGCCCGCCTTCGCTGGCATGGCCGGCCGCCGACACCACCAGCTGGTTGGCCTGGCGCGCATTGTCCGCATTCTGCTTGACCGTCGATGTCAACTCCTCCATGGACGAGGCGGTTTCCTCCAGGCTGGCGGCCTGCTGTTCGGTGCGGCGCGACAGGTCCAGATTGCCCGCCGCGATTTCGGCTGCCGCGGTATTGATCGTATCGGTGGACATGCGCACCGAGCCCACGGTGCGCTTCAAGGCCGCCACCATGTCCTTCAGTGCGTGCAGCAGGCGCCCGGTTTCATCCTTGCGGTCGACCTCGATGTCGGCGGTCAGGTCGCCCTGCGCCACGGTTTCCGCCACCGCCACGGCCTGCAGCAGCGGACCTGTCACCGAGCGGGTAATCATGAAGCCTGCCGCAACCGATACCACTGTCGCCAGCACCAGCAGCCCAATCATCAGCATGGTGGCATTCGATGCGGACTTGGCCGCATCCTGGCCATCCTGCGACATCAGCTTGCTCTGCTGCTCAAGGATGGCATCAAGCTTGCCGAAGTAGGCGTTCTGCAGCGGAATCGCTTGCTTGAACAGCGTTTGCACCGCGCTATCCTGGTCGCCTTCCTTGAACAGCTGAAGCACCGTATCGCGCTTGGCGCGGAACGCTTCGAAGGCCTGGGTCTCCTCGGCAAAGAGCTTCTTCGCTTCATCCGTGACCAGGATCTTCTGCAGCTTTTCCGCAGCGGCGGCACCGGCCTTGTCCGCCTCCGCCATGCTGGCCAGGAAGCCATCGCTGCTGATCTTGTCCGGCGCCAGCATGGCGTTGCGCAAGGCCTGCGCCGAACGGTTGGAATAGCTGCGCATGTCGTTGGTCAGCTGGACCTTCAGGTAGCGGTCGCTGATAAGCTGCTCCGTCAGGTTTGCGTTGTGACTGAGGCGACTGATCCCCGTCAGCGACATTGCAAGCTGGATCGCAATGGCCAGTGCAAAGCCCATCGCCAGCCGCATACCGATATTCATGTTCGAAAAGCTCATGCCAGCCTCGCCAGAAAGTGGTTTTTTATTCGATGATCGCATAGGCATGGTAACGCGGCGCAGCGATCAATGCCACAGCTACGTCAGGGGACCGGCTGGTAGCCTGAAGCGATGCCGCGTCCGTGGTCGGGCACCAGTGCGCGGCCATTCGACTCGCCCACGTACTTGCCGTAAATTCGTGCCACGGTGCCGTCGCTCACCATGCCAAGCAGGACGTCCGCGAATGCCTTGCGTGCCGCTGGCGTGAAGCCCTGGCGTGAAAGATAGGCGCCGGCAAGTACCGGCGGTGACTCGGTGATCGGCAGCACGCTGACATGCTCCTTCAGGCCGGCGCTTTGCAGATAGCGCGAGTAAATTGTCATTGGCGCCAGTATGGCTTCGACGCGCCTTGAGGCCATTTTCCTGAACGCGATGTCAAAGTCGTTGACTACTTCCACCCGGCCTTGCCCGCGCAGGCGCTCGACCTGGGCCAGTACTTCAGGTGTGTAGAAGATGCCGCGTACCAGATTCAGGCGTGCGCTGCCCTGTTCAACGAACTCAGCCAGCGACTTGAAACTGCCCTGCACGCTGCGTGACAAGACCAGGTCGAAACGCGTGGTGACAAAGGGCACGAACTGGCCAAGGCTGTCGCGCTCGGCACTGCGAACGGAGCTGGCGGTCAGGTTGATGCGGCCGTTGGCATATTCGGCCCACAGGCGGGCGCGCGGGTACCAGCTGATGCTGAGCGGGCAATTGGTGCGGCGCGCCAGTTCGCGCACTACATCGATGGCGGCCCCGCTGACTTTGTCCTCTTCGCGGAATGATGCCAGGCCAAGGTCGCTGGCGCCGGCATGCAAGGGAGCCGGGCAGGCGGGGGCGGCAAGGGCCGGGCTGGCGGCCAGGGCGAACAGCAGGGGCAGGATGTACATGGCCAGCAGTATATCCGCCGGGCACTTTGCTCAAAATGCTGTATATAATTACAGTATCACAGCGAACTCGACTACTTCGACCACTGCTCATGGACTGGCCCCGCCGCATTGCCCACCTCGACATGGATGCCTTTTACGCATCCGTGGAGCTGTTGCGCTACCCGGAATTGCGTGGACTGCCGGTGGTGATCGGCGGCGGCGGGCGGCACCAGCCGCGCGAGCTGCCGGACGGCACGCGCGAATTCTCGCGCCTGCGCGATTATGTCGGGCGCGGCGTGATCACCACTTCCACTTATGAAGCGCGGGCATTAGGGGTATTTTCCGCGATGGGCACCATGAAGGCGGCCGCCCTGGCGCCCGACGCCATCCTGCTGCCGGTGGATTTCGATTCCTACCGCAAGTATTCGCGCCTGTTCAAGGCGGCCGTGGCCAGCATCGCCCCGCAGATCGAAGACCGCGGCATCGACGAAATCTACATCGACCTGACCGAGGTGGAGGGCGAAACGCGTGAGCTGGCCCAGCGCATCAAGGATGCGGTGCGCGCCGCCACCGGGCTGTCTTGCTCGATCGGTATCGCGCCCAACAAGCTGCTGGCCAAGATCTGCTCAGACCTGGAAAAGCCGAATGGCCTGACCGTGGTTGGCTATGACGACGTGCCGGGCCGCATCTGGCCGCTGCCGGTGCGCAAGGTGAACGGTATTGGCCCCAAGGCTGAGAAAAAACTGGTGGCGCTCGGTATCGACACAGTCGGCCAGCTGGCCGCGGCCGATCCGGCCCTGCTGCAGGAGCATTTCGGCCTCAATTACGCCGAATGGCTGCAGCGCATTTCCCACGGCCGCGACGAGCGCGCCGTCGCCACGCGCAGCGAGCCGAAGGGCGTGAGCCGCGAAACCACCTTCTCGCGCGACCTGCACGTCAAGCGCGACCGCGCCGAGCTATCCGAAATCTTCACCCGCCTGTGCCAGAAGGTGGCGGACGACCTGGCGCGCAAGCGCTACGCCGGCCGCACCGTGGGCATCAAGCTGCGCTATGCCGACTTCCGCACGGTCACGCGCGACCTGACCTTGCCGTCGCCAACGGCCGATGCCGCCGCCATCCGCCGCGCCGCCGGCGAGTGCCTGCGACGGGTGCCGCTGGATGACCGGCTGCGCCTGCTCGGCGTGCGCATGTCGGCCCTGTGCACGCTGGACGAGGCCGCCCAAGCCCAGCCGGCGCAGGGTGATCTTTTTGCTAATTTATGATACCTTTCCGGCGCGAGCTGGCATGCTGAGTCCAGCTGCAAACCCGGATTACCTATGCAAGCCCACGCAGATTTCCGCCCGGCCCGGCGCGCCTGGCTGGTGCTTATCGCGCTCGGCCACCTGGCAGTGCTGCTGGCCTGGCGCCCGATCGCACGCCAGGGCGGTGAGCCAAATGTCCGGCCGGAAAGCGAACTGGTCTTCCTGACCCAGCCGCCCGCCGCCCGTCCGACTCCCCCCGAGCCTGCGCCCCGCGCTCCGCGCCCACAGCAAGCCACCGTCGCCCGTCCCGCGCCGCCGCCGGTGGCCAGTGCTGTCGCCCGCCCCGACGCGCCGGCCGCTGCCAGCGAGACCGCGCCGCAGACGATTACGCTGCCAGCGCCCGCGGCGGGCGAGCCACTCGACCCCTTTGCCAGGCCGGCGCCGCTGGCGGAGACATCGTTGGAAAAAAACCGCAAGCTGGCCGCCGGCGTCGACCGTCAGCTGCGCAAGGAAAGCCTGAACAGGTTCGCGACGATCGTGGAGCCGGACACCAAGCTGGGCATAGCCATCGCGAGGTCGCAAACCAAGGAATGGGTGCTGGAACAGAGCGCCGACCTGGGCGACGGCGTGACCATGAAGCGCTACCGCAAGGGCAATCTGGAGAAGTGCGAATACGTCAACCTGGTTGGTGCGCGAGGACAGGATCCATTCCGTGACGGAAACAAGACAACGACCAAGACCTGCCCCTGAGTGGCCGTGTAAAATACCGTTCCCGTGGAAAAAGCTGATCAAGGTCGATAACGTTTATGTGGTTCAAGAATCTCCAGGTTTACCGCCTGCCCGCCCCTTGGGCATTTACTCCAGAACAACTCGAAGAGGCCCTCCAGTCGCAGTCCTTCTCTCCTGCCAGCAGCAATGAGCTGATGCGCCAGGGCTGGGACAAGCCGCGTCCAAACGGCGGCCTGGTGCACGTCGTCAACAAGCAGATGCTGATGGTGCTGGGCACCGAGAAAAAGCTGCTGCCGTCGACCGTGGTCAACCAGGTTGCCAAGGCCCGCGCCGCCGAGCTGGAAGAGCAGCAAGGCTTCGCTCCTGGCAAAAAAGCCATGAAAGAACTCAAGGAACGCGTGCACGACGAACTGCTGCCGCGCGCCTTCACCATCCGCAGCAACACCTGGTGCTGGATCGACCCGGTCAATGGCTGGCTGGTGGTCGATGCCGCCAGCCCGGCCAAGGCCGACGACGTCATCAAGCACCTGCTGAAAGCCGTCGACCGCATGCCGATCGAAAGCCTGCGCGTACAGCGTTCCCCGGTCGGCGTGATGACCGCCTGGCTGCAGGATGACGAAGCGCCAGCCGGCTTCACCGTCGACATGGACACCGAACTGCGCGCCACCGGCGAAAGCAAGGCCGCCGTGCGTTACGTGCGCCACACTCTGGAACCGGAAGAAGTGCGCCGCCACATCGCCGCCGGCAAGCAGTGCACGCGCCTGGCCATGACCTGGGACAGCAAGATCAGCTTCGTGCTGACCGAAGCGCTGGCCATCAAGAGCGTCAAGCCGCTGGACGTGATGAAGGAAAACGATGCCGTTACCCGCAACGACGAAGAACGCTTCGACGGCGACTTCATGCTGATGACGGGCGAGCTGTCCAAGCTGTTGCAGGACGTGGTCGACGCCCTGGGCGGCGAAGCGAAAGCCTGAGCGCTACGCTCGTGCGAGCGCCAGCAGGCGCTCGCAGTAGCCCGTGGCCTGGTCCTCGGGCACGTTGGTGACACCAAGCAGCAGCCCGCCCCTGGCGGATGCTGCCCCGGCATACCACGCCGACAAGGCGGATGGCGCCATGCCCAGGCTGCGCGCCCGCGCCGCCACCTCCACATCGTTCACTCCCACAGGCAGTTGCAGCAGCACGCCCAGTGCAGCCGGTGCATGCACGGCGCCCAGCCGTTCCAGTGCCGCGCCCAGCGCATTCCTGCGTTCCTGGTACAGCCGCTTCATGTGGCGCAAATGGCGCAGGTAGGCGCCACTGTGCAGGAATTCCGCCACGGCCAGTTGTACCACCGGCGGCGGCGCACTGCCGCAGGTGGAAGCGGCTTGCGCCAGCAAGTCCGCCAGTTCCGGCGGCGCCACCAGGAAACCAACCCTCAGCGACGGCGTCAGCGTCTTGCTGAAGGTGCCAAGGTGCAGCACGCGGCCATGGCGGTCCTGCGAGGCGAGTGCCGGGGCAGCGCGTCCCTGCGGCTGCAATTCGCCAAGGTAGTCGTCCTCGATGATCCAGGCCCCTGCCTGCGCCGCCCACTCCAGCAAGGCCTGGCGCCTGCGCAGCGACAGCGTCACGCCGAGCGGCGCCTGCTGGCCCGGCGTTACCACCGCCAGTTTCGCCCGCGGCGCTGCGTGCACGCCGGCCGCCACGTCCAGTCCTTCGGGATCGACCTGCACCGGCACCAGCTGCAACCCTGCCGCCGCAAGCGCATCGCGGGTCGCCATATAGCCCGGCTGCTCGACCCACGCCTGCTCACCCTTCAACTCGAGCGCGCGCAGGACCAGGCCCAGGGCGCCAGCGTAGCCGTTGCAGACCAGCACCTGCCCGGGCGCGCAATCGAGCCCGCGCGCCACGCACAGGTAGGCCGCGATTTCGGCACGCAGCGCGTATTCGCCGCGCGGGTCGGGATACGACAGCGGCATGGCAGCCGTCGCACGCGCGGCGCGGCCCATCACGCGTGTCCAGGTCTTGAAAGGAAACGCGTCCTGTGCCGGCACGCCGACCTGGAACGGATTGGTGCTGACGGCCCGGCCGGGAAAGGCTTGCACCACTTCCAGCGCGGCCGCACCGGTCGACGTACGTGTCGCGCCGCCGATGGGCCGCCCTGCGCCCGTGGCAGCGCCACCGCAGACAAAAGTGCCCGCCGCGCCAGCGGTGTACACCAGTTGCTCATCGCGCAATCGCTCGTAAGCCTGCCGCACGGTGCCGCGCGCCACGCCCAGTTGCGCCGCCAGGTCATGCCATGAAGGCAGGCGCGCCTGCGGCGCCAGCCGCCCGTCGCCGATAGCGCCGCGCAGGCCGAGAAAGATCTGGTCCGCCAGCGTGGCAGTGGCCTTGCGGTCGATGGAGAGTTCAAGTGGATGGTACATAAATTCAGTGCAATCTTGCGTCTTTCTGATGGCCCAAGGCAAAGGTACCATGATTTCATCCCAATCCACGAAAGCCATCATGTTCTTCAAGCCCTTGATCGCCGCATTGCTGGTGAGCCTTTCCGTCATTCCCGCCCACGCCGACGAAGCAGGCAGCGGCGCCAGCCGCGCCAGACTGGCCGGCAAGGCGCTGGTCGGCCAGCCGGGCCCCGCCGCCGTGCTGCAAACCATCGACGGCCAGCGCATCGACCTTGCCTCCTACTACGGCAAGAAGCCGGTCTACCTCAAGTTCTGGGCCACCTGGTGCGTGCCTTGCCGCGAGCAGATGCCGGCCTTCGAGAAAGCCTTCCAGCAGTACGGCGACAAGCTTGCCGTGGTCGCCGTCAACGCCGGCTACAGCGACACCGAAACGGAAGTAAAGAGCTACCGTGCCCAACATGGCCTGCACATGCCAATCGTCATCGATGACGGTTCGCTGGCGGCCAGCCTGAACCTGCGCGTCACGCCGCAGCACATCGTGATCGGCCGCGACGGCCGCATCCAGCACGTCGGCCACTTGCACGACAAGGAGCTCGAGAAAGCACTGGCACGTGCCGTCGATGAACGCACCGGCACCAGCCCGGTTGCCCTGGCGCCATCTGCTGCTGCAGCGCGCCCCGCCCTGAAAGCCGGTGATCTCGCGCAAGGTCTCCCGCTGCCTGCTGCTCCAGGCAAGCCACGCGCCCTGATGTTCTTCTCGCCATGGTGCGAGTCCTATCTGCGCGAAAGCCGTCCCGCGACTGCGCAAGCCTGCCAGCGCGTGCGCGAAGAAGCAGAAGCACTGGCCGCAAGGCCAGGCGTCGAATGGCTTGCCGTCGCATCGCCGGTATGGTCGTCGGAAAAGGAACTCGCCGAATTCGCGCGCAGCAAAAAGTCGCGCATGGCCATGCGGCTCGACAAGGACGGCACGCTGTTCAACGCCTTCGGCGTACGCCAAATACCGAGCATCGTCCTGCTTGACCGCGAGGGACGCGTGGCACGCGTGATGGGCCCCGATGAACGCGGCCTGGCCCAGGCGGTGCAAGCCTTGCAGGTGCAATGATGCAGCGCCTGTTGCTGGCGCTGCTGCTCGCCGTATTTGGGCTGGCCAAGGCGGTAGCGCAAGACTTCCTTGAACCGGAAGCCGCGTTCCGCTTCTCGGCGCGCATGGCTGATGGCGCTACGGCCGAAGTGAGTTTCGACATCGCCGATGGCTACTACATGTACCGCGACCGCTTCCGTTTCAGCGCCGACGGGGCCGAGCTCGGCACACCTGAACTGCCGCCCGGTAAAGTCAAGTTCGACCAGACCTTCGGCAAGGAGATGGAAACCTACCGCCAGCGCGTCACCGTACGGGTCCCGCTGCAGGGCGAAGGCCCCTTCGTGCTGCGCGTGACGAGCCAGGGCTGCGCCGATGCAGGCTTGTGCTACTCGCCCATGGATTCCGGCGTCACGCTCGAAGCGGCAGCGCCGCTGGCGCAAGTGCTGCATGACGGCCGCCTGCTGACGATTGTGCCGATGTTCCTGCTGCTCGGTCTCGGCCTGGCATTCACGCCCTGCGTGCTGCCGATGGTCCCCATCCTGTCCTCCATCATCGTCGGCGACGGCGCAAAGCCAAGCCGGAAGCGTGGCCTGCTGCTGTCGGGCGCCTACTCGCTCGGTATGGCGCTGGTGTACACCGCGCTTGGCATCGCAGCCGGACTGGCCGGCGAAGGCCTTGCCGCGTCCCTGCAGAAGCCATTGGTGATCGGCGCCTTTGCCCTGCTGCTGACCATACTGGCGTTCTCGATGTTCGGCCTCTACGAACTGCAATTGCCGGCAGTGCTGCAGTCGCGCCTGGCCGACAGCGCCAACCGCCGCACGGCTGGCAAGCTTGCCGGGGTCTTCGGGATGGGCGCCATTTCCGCGCTGATGGTCGGGCCCTGCGTGGCCGCGCCGCTGGCGGGCGCCCTGGTCTACATCAGCCAGACACGCGACGTGCTGGTCGGCGGCAGCGCGCTGTTTGCAATGGCCGCCGGCATGAGCGTACCACTGGTACTGGTTGGCGTATCGGCAGGCAGCCTGCTGCCGCGCGCAGGGGCGTGGATGGTGTGGGTCAAGCGCGCATTTGGCGTAATGCTGCTGGTGCTGGCCGCATGGATGGCATGGCCACTGCTGGCGAACCGCCACACGTCGGTACTGCCGTTCAGGCCAATCGCCAATGTGCAGCAGCTGGAAGCAGAACTGGCGAAGGCGAGCGCGGAAGGCCGCCCCGTCATGATCGACTTTTACGCCGACTGGTGCGTGTCCTGCAAGGAGATGGAAAAGTTCACCTTCAGCGCAACGCCGGTGAAGGCAGCGCTGGAAGGCATGGTGCTGCTGCAGGCTGACGTCACGGCCAACAGCGAGGAAGACAAGGCCCTGCTGAAACGCTACGGGCTATTCGGGCCGCCCGCCATCATCCTGTTCGACGGCGGGGGCAAGGAAAGGGCGCGCGTGATCGGCTACCAGGACGCCGCGCGCTTCCAGCAAACGCTGGCGAAACTCAGGTAACTCAGAGCGGCTGGAAGACTCCAGCCGCTTTGTTCTTCTGCACGTTATCCCACGCGAAAATCTGGCCATTCATTGCCACGTACACGCCAGGCGGCAGCACCTGCGCCACGCCGCAGGCAAAGCCCATGTTGAAGAAGGCATCGGAATTATCGATCTCGTAAGGAATCATGGCGCCGGTGAAAACGATGGTCTTGTCCTTGATCGCCGGTCCCAGGACGGCAGCGGTTTGCGGCATGGTATCGGTGCCGTGCACGATAACGATGGCTTTTTCAGGAGCAGCCTGGCAGGCGGCCAGCACGCGCTGGCGGTCGGCATCGACCATGTCCAGCGAATCGAGCAGCGACACTACTTCCAGCTCGCAAGGCGTGGTGATGCGAGCGCGTTTGATCGCGGCCGGCAGGTGACTTTCGGTAAAAGCCAGGGTGCCATTCAGTTCGTTGTAATGCTTGTCGAAAGTGCCGCCGGTGGCAATGATGCGCAGGGTCATGATGAATTAGAATGAAAGCAAAGAATGGCCAGCATGATAGCCGAAAAAGTTTGCCACTTCCGGCTGGCATTCCGCCGAACAGTTGACTACACTGGGTTTTTTGCCCGGCAAGACCATGAAAGCGCTCGCACCAGGAACCGTGATTTTCCACCGCTACCGCGGCTATGGCGTCATCACGGCTGTCAATTTGCTCACGGGCTGGATCTCCGCCCGGTTTGGCAATGAATCGCGCACGCTCGACCTGAACCTCTCCACCGACGAAGTGCAGTTTGCCGACGGCGAAGCGATCCTGTTCCGCCGCGCCCCGCCCGACCGCATGCCGCACGCACGCTTGATGGCGGTGGTGCGCGAGTTGCACCAAGCCGGCTACCAGAAGTTATACCTGTACTCCTGGCCCAAGCCATCCGGCCTGCACTGGCGCTGGCACCTGTTCACCGGACCGCGCGACTGGATGCAGCGCTCGTGGCGCGAAGGCTGGTACGGCTCCGGCGCCGACTACATTTTCAACCCCGTGATGGGCTGGGGCGACCAGCCCGGCGCCACGACGGAAGAACTGGTGCACGCGCTGGCGAAATTCGACCCGCAAGGATTAGCGCAAGCCCTCGGCCGCGACGAAGACCATACGAACTGGTTCGCCCAGGTATGCGACGCCCTGCTCCCCGGCTACATGTACAGCCTCGACATGCAGCGCCCGCACGGCGCCCCGCTGACGGAAATGCCCGCCGTGCCGGTAGTCCCCGTCCGCGCCAACCTCCCGCCCTACAGCGGAGAGCAGATCACCTGGCCGCCCGGCTGGGCCGGCCTTTGGACCAAAGTCCACGCCATGCCCACAGCCCAGCCCGTGTCACACCCTGGGGTCACACCCCAACTGTGACACGAACACAGCCGTGTAATGCACGAGCTCGTGTCACACCTGGGGACTCGGCGTCCCCGTGATGACCCCATGGTGTGACACGAGGTCAGCCGTTGATGTGGTTGATCAGGTTCTGGAAGGCGTGGCGGAAGTAGAGCTCGTAGCTGGCTTTCTCGACGTAGCCGAGGTGCGGGGTGCACAGTACATTCGGCATGCGCAGCAGCGGCGAATTCTCCGGCAGCGGTTCGGTTTCGAAGACGTCCAGCGCTGCGTAGCCGGGGTGGCCGGACTTTAACGCTTCTTCCAGCGCGCCCGTAGCCACCAACTCTGCGCGGCTCACGTTGACGAACAGTGCATCGCGTTTCATGCGCGCCAGGTCTTCGGCAGTGACGATGCCGCGCGTGCCGTCAGCCAGGCGCAGGTGCAGCGACAGTACATCGGCTTCGGCGAAGAAGGCTTCGCGTGAAGCGGCCGCTTCGTAGCCATCGGCCACTGCGGCTGCGCGGCTCGATTCGCTGCCCCACACGATCACACGCATGCCGAACGCCTTCGCGTATCCCGCTACCAGCTTGCCGATTTTGCCGTAACCCCAGATCGCCATCGTACTTCCCGCCAGCACCAGGCCGAGCGTGTTGTGCTCATGGCTGATCGACACCTGCTGCCACTGGCCGTCACGCAGCTTGCCGGCGTATTGGAACAGTTTGCGCCGCGCGGCCATCACCAGCGCCCAGGTCAATTCGGCCGGCGCAGTCGGCGAGCCTACACCTTCCAGCACAGTAATGCCGAGCTCGCGGCAAGCGTCCATGTCCACGTGCCCGCTCACCTTGCCGGTCTGCGAGATCACTTTCAGGTTCGGCAGTTTCGACAGCAACGCGCGGTTGAACGCAGTGCGCTCGCGGATCAATACCAGCGCTTCGTAGGGCGCCAGCCGCGCCACCAGCTGCCCCATTCCCTTCACGGAATTGTTGAAAATTTTGACCTCATGGCCTTCCAGAAGCTTGAAGCATTCCAAGCCACGTGTTGCATCTTGGTAATCGTCGAGGATCGCAATTTTCATGTCAGTTAGC
>JBCNOX010000112.1:0-11656 GCA_039593645.1 Pseudoduganella sp. | reverse complement strand
CTGGCGGTCGATCACCATGGCCTTCGCTTCGCCGTCACGCCTTCCCATAAGGCTGATCAGCACCATGCCGGCCACCACCGCCCAGAACACCAGGAACATGCGGTCGATGAACGGGATCTCGTAGACACCGCTGCCGTTGTCGGCGGCAAAGCCGATTGGCGCAAGGAATTGCAGGTCCATCATCGCTGGCAGGAACTTGAGGATGATAGAGAACACCAGCCCGCCCACCGTTGCAAACATGGCGGCTGCGTTGCTCGCCTTCTTCCAGAAGAAACCAAGCAGGAACATGGCCAGGATGCCCGGGGATACAAAGCCGGTGTATTCCTGGATGTACTGGAAACCGCCCTTCTTGTCGATGCCCAGCAACGGGGCGATCAGCACCGCAATTGCCATCGACGCCACCACGGCAAGGCGGCCAACCCACACCATGCGCTCTTCGCTTGCGGCGGGTGCAAATTTCTTGCGATAGATATCCAGCGTGAAGATGGTGGCGATGCTGTTCGCCTTGCCGGCCAGAGAGGCCACCACGGCGGCGGTCAGCGCCGCGAATGCCACGCCGCGCAAGCCGTCCGGCAGCAATGCCAGCAGCGTAGGATAGGCGCGGTCCGGATTCAGTTCGCCGCCCTGGCGCAGGGCCCCGCCCAGCGCACCCGCCTGGTCCAGCGCGAAGGCCGCAATACCCGGCAGCACCACGATCACAGGCATCAGCAATTTCAGGAAAGCGGCAAACAGCAGGCCTTTGCGCGCGGTCGGCAAATCGGCGCCCAGCGCGCGCTGCGTGATGTACTGGTTGCAGCCCCAGTAATTCAGGTTGGCGATCCAGATGCCGCCCAGCAGTATGCTCAGGCCCGGCAAGTCCATATAGCTTGGGTGGTCGCGCGTCAGCACCATGTCGAAGTGGCCGCGGGCGCGCGCAAACAGTTCGGCGGTGCCATGCAGCGCCCCCTTGCCGCCACCCAGGCTGGCCACCAGGTCCAGCGCAATCCAGGTCGTCACCAGGCCGCCGATTACCAGGCACACCACCTGGATTACGTCGGTGTAGCCGATCACCTTCATGCCGCCGAGCGTGATGACCGTCGCGAATACCGCCAGGAACAGCATGCAGGCGCCCACGCTCAAGCCGGAAATGCTGCTGATCGCAATCGCGCCGAGATAAAGGATGGAGGTCAGGTTGACCACGATGTACAGGCCAAGCCAGAACAGCGCCATGGTCATCGCCACGCCTTTGCCATAGCGCTGCTCGAGGAACTGCGGCATGGTGTAGATGTGGTTCTTCAGGTAGACCGGCATGAAGAACACGGCCACGATGATCAGCGTGGCCGCCGCCATCAGCTCATACACCGCAATCGCCATGCCGATCTTGAAACCGGAGCCGCTCATGCCGATGAACTGCTCGGCGGAAATATTCGAGGCAATCAGCGAGGCGCCAATGGCCCACCAGGTCAGCGAACCTTCCGCCAGGAAGTAGTCGCGCGAGGCGGATCCGGAACTGCTGTTCTTGCGGCGGTAGACCCAGATGCCGTAGGCCGCGACTACGGCAAAATAAATGAGGAAGACTATCGAGTCGAGCGATGTGATTTTCATGGGCGGGCGTCTCTGTTTGCAAATGCCAGGGCAACATTTGCTTATCATTAATCCGTGTAGATTAGCGAATTGGCTATTCCGCAGTTATGAGGAATAACCATTGAGCTATGATTTTATGGAATAACTCAGCAGGGCGGCATACTCTCGCCACAATGAGAATGAGAATCATTCCTATTGATTTTAGCAGTTAAACTCCCTAGAATGCGCCTCTCCCATGTTTATTCGACAAGTTGAGGGGTTATGGAGTCTTTCGATGGACAGGTTGATTGGAGCGCGATGTTCGCGGCGCACCGCCCGGCGCTGCAACGCGCCGCCTTCAAGGTGCTTGGCAACGTCGAACGCGCCCAGGACGTGGTGCAGGACACCTACCTGAAGCTGACCGAGGCCGGCCATGCCTTCGAGGCCCGCCAGCCGCTGGCCTACCTGTTCCAGGTAGTGCGCAACCTGGCGATCGACGCGCAGCGGCGCGCGGCGCTGGAAGCGCGCGTGTTCGTTGATGAAGCAGATGGCCTGGAAGTGCCGGCATCCGTCGGTACGCCGGAATCGCTGACGGTAAGCCGACAGGATTTGCGCATCGTCGCCGACGCCCTGGCCGCCCTGCCCGCCCGCACGCGACAGGCATTCGAACTGCACCGGCTCGGCGGCCACACGCAGCGCGAGATCGCGGACCAGTTCGGCGTTTCCGTCACGCTGGTCAACTTCATGATCCGCGACGCCATGACCGCCTGCGCCAACGCGCTATACCAGCAAGAACGGTAAAGTCCGGTGTAACAATCCTGTCATATACAATGTCATTTTGTACTCATCGGCATTGTTTGTTTCCATGACAAATCCCCGCGAAAACGATCCGGTCTGGCAGGCTGCGCTGGACTGGGTGCTCCGTGCACATGCGCAGCCACTCGACACGGCAAGCGCGTCGGAGCTGGCAGCCTGGCTGGAGCGGGATCCCGCCCACCGCAAGGCCTATGAAGAAGCGTCGCGCGTCTGGTTGCTGACCGGACTGGTGCCGCCTGCCGAAGACCCGGGCAAATAAAAAATCTGAAATCTTCTTAAACATTCCCAAGCCTGCTTCGTCATCGTAAATGAGAATCATTCAGCCTAGCTGAGTGGTGCCATTTCTACCGACGAGAGGAAGCAGCTTGATGGAACTACTGATACTGGCCCATGCCCCGAACCGTGCCCTGGAGCAGGGATTCCTGGCAGCCGTTGCTGAACTCCAGCTAAAGGCAACCATCCTGACCGACTGCGTCAGGGAACATATCGTACGCGCCAAGGACTCGCCGCTGTATGGCGAAGCCGAACTGGCGGAGTGCGACGTCTTCAATCCGCTGGCCGTGGCGCGCTTTGTTGCCGTCCATGACAAGCGGTTCTCCGGCGTCGTCGCCGCCGACGCGGTGCTGCACGCATCGGCCGCAATCTGCGCCGCCTACCTCGGCCTGCCAGGCCCGGCCTGGCGCAGCGTGCTGCGCCACGATCAGCGCCTGGATGCGGTGCGCTCGCTGCACCAGCAGCGCCGCATCGTCGATTGCACCGAGCCGGCCATTGCGCTCGGCGCCGACTGGTTCCCTGCGACAGTGCAGCCGCTGGAAGGCGGCGCGGCGACGGGCGGCGCGCTGGTCCGCAATGTCGCCGAACTGCAGCAGAAACTGGCGCAGCTGCGCCATGGCTACGCACTGGTCGAAAAATACCGCGAGGACGAAGAAGTCTATGCCCTCGATGCCCTGGCGACGCCGGAAGGCTTCACGATCCTTGGCGGCAGCCGCATCGAATTCGACCGCGATGACGTGCGCACCAAGCGCGTGCAGTCCTTCATGCAGCGCCCTCCCCGCTGCGACGAACTGCTGTTGCAGTTGATCGCCCACGACCTGGGTATCGGCCGCCATCACATCGAATATGGCGTGTCGGCCGCCGGCGTGCGCATCCGCGAAATCCACAACGGCCTGCACGACGACGAAACCGAACTGGCGCTGGACGACCAGCTTGACGGCAAGCTGTTCGTCGAGGTGGTGAAGGCAAGTATCGGCACGCCGGTCAAGCCTTTGCACCTGCTGCATATCGACGCGCGCAAATCGGCGGCAATGGAAGCGGCAGCATGAACGTACGCACCCCGCCCGCTTCGCGCGTCATTGCCGACCAGGCCGCGACGCATGCGCTGTTGAACTGCCTGCTGAAGGAATTCGCGCTGCCGCTGTCGCTGCTGGCCGACGACTGGCGCGAGCAGCCGCTCGGCCTGCCCTTTCAGCTGTACCGCCGGCTGCAGTCGCCGCACGTGGCGCCGCTGATGATCCGCATGCCGGACGGTGTGCAATTCATCGTGCTGGCCGACCGCCACGACACGCTGGGCAGCCAGTCCTGCATTTCCGGCGTGTTCGGCAAGCGCCCCGGCATGCGCTGGCAGCTTCTGACGCCGGCCATGATGGCCGAAGCCATGCTGGAGAGCTGCAGCGCGATCACGCAGCAGGCCAACCCGGAGCTGATGACGCAAATCATCGCCAGCCGCGACCTGAAACGCGCCGTCACCGCCCACTTTGCGGACACGGAGATTGCGCCCCTGTCCGACTACATCGCCAGCGAACAATGCCTGTGGTACGGGCATCCCGCGCAGGTGGCGCCCAAGGCCAGGCTTTGGCCGGCGTCGCTGCGCCAGGAGGAAGTGTCGCCGGAGTTCCGAGCTGCCGTGCGCCTGCACCTGTTCGAAGTCCCGCTGGACGGCCTGTGGGTCGCTGCCAACGGCTTGACGCAGCAGCAGGCCCTGGCTGCTTTTGCCGACCAGGGCGCCGCCCGGCCGGGCCACGCCATCATCAGCATGCACCCGATCCAGGCGGAACTGTTCCGCGCCGACCAGCGCGTGCAACGCCTGCTTGCCATGGAGTCCATCCGCGACCTTGGCCGCAGCGGCTTCCTGTCGCACCCGACGGCATCGGTGCGCACCATGTACGTGCGCGGCCACGGCTACTTCATCAAGGGTTCGCTGAACGTGCGCATCACCAATTGCGTGCGCAAGAACGCCTGGTATGAGCTGGAAAGCGCCCTGCTGATCGACCGCGTCCTGAAGCGCCTGGTGGCCGAACATGCCGCCACCACCGGCGGCCTTGACATGGTGCCGGAACCGGCTGCGCTGAGCTGGTCTCCTCCCGGCTTGCCGGCTGAAGACAGCATCTGGTTCCGCGAACAGACCGGCGCCATCTTGCGCCAGAACTTCTGCCTCGAAGAAGGCGAACAGAATTGCCTGCTGGCCGGCACCGTGTTCGGCCGCGACCTCACGCTGCAATCGAACGTCCTCGCCTTCCTGGAACAGCAGTTCGGCCATGGAGCTGGCGACGAGCATCTGCTGCGCTGGTTCGCAAGCTATGCCGCGCTGTTGTTGCGCCCAGTGATGAACATGTTCTTCCATCACGGCGTCATCTTCGAACCGCACCTGCAGAATACCGTCCTGGCGCATCGCGACGGCCATCCGGTGAAAGTGCTGTTGCGCGACTACGAAGGTGTCAAGCTGACAGCCGAACAGGGCATGCAGGCCGTGCCTGCCGACACGCACCCGCGCGTGCGCCAGTCGCTGGAATACCCTCGCGCACAAGGCTGGAAACGCATCGCTTACTGCCTGTTCGTCAACAACCTGTCGGAAGCGGTCCTGGCGCTGACCCATGCCCAGCCTGCGCTGGCGCCGGCCATGTGGCAACTGGTGCGGGAAGAACTGGAAAGCATCCGCGCCTCGCTGCAGGCGCCTGCACCGGAGCTCGATGAATTGCTGGCCGGCGCCACCATTCCCTGCAAGACGAATTTCCGCATCAGGCTTGCGGCAGTCGCCGACAAATTCGCCGGCTACGTGCAACTGCAGGCGCCATGGGAGGTGCAGCAATGACCGCCTTGCCTCACGCGGTGGTGGCGAAGGCGCGTGCCCTCGCTGCCGCAGCGGCCGATCCCGTCAGCGCCTTCATTTACGACCTGCCGGCACTTCGCCGCCATGTGCAATGGATGAAGTCCTGCCTGCCGCCGGGCGTGGAGCTGTATTACGCCATCAAGGCAAACAGCGAAGCGCCGATCCTCGAAGCGTTGGCCCCTTTGGTGGACGGCTTCGAAATCTCGTCCGGCGGCGAGATTGCACGCGTTCGTCAAAGCAGCAGTACGCAGAACTTCATCTTTTCCGGCCCGGGCAAGCTCGACTCCGACCTGGAGCAGGCGATGCAGCAAGGCGTGGAAATGATCCACGTCGAAAGCATGGATGAAATTCGCCGGCTCAACGCGGTAGCGGCGCGCACGGGTCGCCGCCAGGCAGTCCTGCTGCGCATTAATCCGACGCTGTCGCCGCAGTTGGCCACCAAGCTGTCGATGGCCGGCGCGCCGACGCCGTTCGGCATCGATGAAGACCAGTTGCCTGCAGCCGTGGCACTGGTGGAGCAATGCGCCCACCTGGAACTGCAAGGCTTCCACGTGCACGCCATGTCGCACCAGCTGGACGTGGCGCGCCAGATCCAGCTGCTGGACTGGTACCTCGACAAATGGCCGCAGTGGAAGGGCCTGGCCCGCAACGGCGCCCCGGTGCGCTGCCTGAATGCAGGCGGCGGCATGGGCGTGAACTACCTGCAACCGGCGCAATTCGACTGGCCGCAGCTGTGCCGCCACCTGGCGCAGCGCCTGGCCGCCGATCCACAGGCGCCACGCCTGCGCTTCGAACCGGGCCGCTTCGTCAGCGCCTTCTGCGGCTACTACCTGATGCAGGTGCTCGACCTGAAGCACAGCCACGGCAAGAACTTTGCCGTCTGCCGCGGCGGTACCCACCAGTTCCGGCTGCCGGCCGCGCAGGCGCACGACCATCCGGTACTGCGCCTGCCTGCGGCGACGAATGTGGCGACAAATGCGGCGGCAACTGCTGCGCCCCCCGTCGACGCCGCGTGGACCATCGTCGGCCAGCTATGCACGCCGAAAGACGTGCTGGCACGCGACGTCAACCTGCCCGGCCTTGCCATCGGCGACCTGCTGGTATTGCCGCTGGCAGGCGCATACGGTTTCAATATTTCGCACGCCGATTTTCTCTGTCATCCGCGCCCGGTCCAGGTGTTCCTCGACCAGGCCGAATCCGAAACAAACCCACAATGGAGTGAAACACATGCTGCACACGCTTGTCCCTGAACGCGCTGGAAACCGGCCTTTGCTCGAAAGCCAGGCCGCGCGCGAATCGAACGCCCGCTCCTACCCGCGCCGCCTGCCGCTGGCCATCCAGCGTGCTGAAGGCATCCATGTGACAGACATGGACGGCAAGACCTATCTGGATTGCCTGGCCGGCGCCGGCACACTGGCCCTGGGCCACAACCATCCGGCCGTGGTGGATGCCATCAGGGCCACCCTCGACCAGAAGCTGCCGCTGCACACGCTGGACATCACCACGCCGCTGAAGGAAGCTTTCGTCGACGAACTGTTCGCCAGCTTGCCGCAGGAATTCGCGCAGGATGCACGCGTGCACTTCTGCGCACCGACCGGCGCCGACGCCATCGAAGCGGCGGTCAAGCTGGCCAAGATTGCCACCGGCCGCAGCGGCGTGCTGTCCTTCCACGGCGGTTACCACGGCTCCACCCATGCCACCATGAGCTTGAGCGGCACCCTGCACCAGAAAGGCGATATTCCCGGCCTGATGCCGGAGGTGCAGTTCCTGCCTTACCCTTACGCCTACCGCTGCCCCTTCGGTGTCGGCGGCGAACAGGGCCACCAGCTCAGCGCGCACTACATCCGCAGCCTGCTGGGCGACCCGGAAAGCGGCGTGCGCCCACCGGCGGCGATGATCCTCGAGGTTGTGCAAGGCGAAGGCGGCGCCATTCCCGCACCGGTCGAATGGCTGCGTGAAATGCGCCGCATCACCGAAGAACACGGCATCCTGCTGATCATCGACGAGGTGCAGACCGGCTTTGGCCGCACCGGCAAGCTGTTCGCCTTCGAGCATGCCGGCATCGTGCCAGACATCCTGGTGCTGTCCAAGGCCATCGGCGGCAGCCTGCCGCTGTCGGTCCTGGTCTACCACAAGCAGTTCGACCGCTGGAAGCCGGGCGCCCACATCGGCACCTTCCGCGGCAACCAGCTGGCGATGGCCGCCGGCCTGGCCAGCCTGCGGCACATCCGCCGCGAAAACCTGGTCGAACATGCCGCCCAGCGCGGGCGCCAGTTGACGGAGAAGCTGCAGGCGCTGCAGCGCGAAGTGCCGCAGATCGGCGATGTGCGCGGACGCGGCCTGATGATCGGCGTCGAGATTGTCGACGGCCACGGCAAGACCAATGCGCTCGGCCAGCCGCTGGCCGATCCCGCACTGGCCAGCGCAATCCAGCGTAAATGCTTCCAGAAAGGGTTGATCCTGGAACTGGGCGGCCGCCATGGCGCCGTGGTGCGCTTCCTGCCGCCGCTGATCATCACCGAGGAGCAGGTCAACACCGTCGCCGGCATCTTCGCGGAAGCAGTACGCGAGGCCGCCTTCGCACCGGAAACGATCAGCGCCGCCGCATGAGCATCTGGTCGTCCGAAGCAGCCGCGCGCCGGCTGGTGGCCGCGACCGCGCTCCTGGGCACGGTGGCGGTCAGCCTGAACAACACCGCGCTGAACCCGGCCATCCCGCAGTTCATCACGGTGTTCGGCATCGACGCCGTGGCGGCAAGCTGGGTCATTACGGCTTTCATGATCTGCATGGGCATGACCATGCCGGCGACAGCCTGGCTGGGCAACCGCTTCGGCAAGAAGCGCGTCTACCTTACCGGCCTGGCCCTGTTCCTGGCCGGTTCCTGCCTCGGCGCCCTGGCGCCGTCGATGGCATGGGTGATCGCTGCGCGCTGCATCCAGGGCGTAGCGGGCGGCCTGATGATTCCCCTATCCCTGGCGCTCGTATTCGAGGTCTATCCCAAGGAGGAGCGCGGCCGGATCAGCGGATGGTGGGGCATGGCCGTGATGCTGGCTCCCGCCGTGGGCCCCCTGGTGGGCGGCCTGCTGGTGCAGTTCAGCAGCTGGCACATGCTGTTCGCCTTCAACATCCCGGTCGGGCTGGCAGGCTGGATCATTGGCTGGCATTGGCTGCCCTCGCCGGCGGCGCGCACGCCGCAGAAGTTCGACTGGCAGGGCTTCCTCCTGGCGACGATTGGCGTGGGCATCCTGCTGGCGGCCCTGAGCCGCGTGAAAGGCATGGCTGGCATCAGCGATCCCTTCAACATCGGGCTGGTCATGGCGGCCCTGCTCTGCCTGGCGTGTTTCGTGCATGTGGAACTGCGCCAGCCGGCCCCGTTGCTGAACCTTCGCATCTTCGCCGAACCAAGCTACAGCCTGAGCGTGGTGGTGGTGGCAGTACAATCGGTCGGCATGTTCGGCAGCGTGGTGTTGCTGCCCCTGCTGGTGCAGACGGTGCTGGGCCACGGCGCCGGCTGGAGCGGTCTGGCGCTGTTTGCCACGGCGGTGACGGCTGGTCTGTGCTCCACGCTTGGCGGGCGGCTGCTTGACAAACGTGGCCCGCGAATTGGCGTCGCGGCTGGCCTAGTGTGCAGCGCACTGGCGACCATGGGTCTCGGCCTGGCAGGGGCGCAAGCTTCCCTGTGGCTGGTGGTAGCCCTGATGGCTGCGCGCGGCGTCGGACTGGGCCTGTCTTACATGCCCGTCACCACGGCCGGCCTGAATGCGATCCCGGAGCACCTGGTCACCGAAGGCGCCGCCATGAACAACATCCTGCGGCGGATCATCGCCTCGCTGGCCGTGGTGGCAGTGTCGCTGTACTTCGAGTTGCGGCGCGGCCAGTTGGGAGACGCGACCGCACTCAAGGAAATTTTTATCGCAATCGGCCTGCTGCTGCTGGCAACCGTGCCGGTCGCCCTGCTGTTCCCCAAACCGGGTGGTGCGGCGTCCACCGCACCAGCGGCAGCAGGCTCCATTTAATCAATAGAACAGACGAACAAGGAACCCTATGAATATCCTGGAAGCCCGCCAAATCGGCGCCATGGCGGACGCCAACGGCATCGGCCCCGAGTGGATCGCCGCCCTGCAATCGCCGCGCTATCGCCAGGTCGAGCAGCGCGTGGTGAGCCAACTGCTGCAGACCCTGATCTATGAAGGCGTGCTGGAATGTGCCTACGCCCGCGCCGAGTTCCTGCTGGAAGGCCGCAGCGCCGACGGCAAGGCCGTGCAGTACCGCTGCCCCGGTGAGATGAAAACCAGCTTCGGCCTGGTCAAGCTGGATGGCGGCCCGGTCATCCGCGCTGCCCGCAACGAAGAGGAGCGCCCGGCCACCCTGGCCGATGTCTGCGCCGAGATCCTGGGCCAGTTGCCGCCATCGGACCGCCTGACCGCCTTCATGGACGAACTCGAACAGACCTTGCTGAAAGACCTGCAGGCGCAAGACCAGGCACACCCAGCCCGTCCGCCAGCAGCCCTGCGCGCCTACGACGAGCTGGAAGGCGACATCATGGACGCCCACCTCTATCACCCCAGCTACAAATCGCGCATCGGCTTCTCGCTGGACGAAAACCGCCGCTACGGCCCGGAGTTCAAGCAGCTGCTCCAGTTGCAGTGGCTGGCCGTGCACCGCCGCCTCGGCCGCGTCAACCACTCGGCCCACACCAGCTACGAGACGCTGCTGCAGGAGGAACTCGGCGCCGGAGACTACGAGCGCTTCGCCGGCATTCTGGCGCAACAAGGGAAATCCATCGACGACTACCTGCTGGTGCCTGTACATCCGTGGCAATGGCAGCAGCGCGTAGCCATGCTGTTCCACTCCGAACTGGCAAGTGGCGACATCGTCGTGCTGGGCCAGGGCCAGGACAGCTACCGTGCGCAGCAATCGATCCGCACGCTGGCAAACTACAGCACTCCGGACAAGGCCTACGTCAAGCTTTCGCTCAGCATCACCAACACCTCGACCAGCCGCATCCTGGCCGCGCACACGCTGATGAACGGCCCGATCATCGCGGATTGGCTGCACGGCTTGATCGAGAAGGACGACTATGCCAAACAGCTGGACTTCGTCATTCTCGGCGAAGTGCTGGGTGCCAGCTTCAACTACGACCAGTTGCCGGAACACCGCAAGGCCAAGGCCTACGGCACGCTGGGCGCAATCTGGCGCGAGAGCCTGCATGGCTACCTGCGTGAAGGCGAAGCGGCAGTGCCGTTCAACGGCTTGTGCCACATCGACGAGAGCGGCCGGCCGCTGATCGACCCATGGATCCAGCGTCACGGCGTGCTCCTCTGGACCGAGCAACTGCTGCAAGCCTCGGTCACGCCGATCATCCACATGCTGTTCGCGCACGGCATCGGCATGGAATCGCATGCCCAGAACATCATGCTGATCCACCGTGACGGCCTGCCGGCGCGCATCGCCCTGAAGGATTTCCACGATGGCGTGCGCTATTCGCCGCGACACCTGGCGCAGCCTGAGCTGGCGCCCGATCTGGTTCCGGTGCCGGCCAGCCATGCCCGCATCAACCGCAACTCCTTCATCCTGACCGACGACCTGGATGCGGTGCGCGACTTCACCTGCGATGCCTTCTTCTTCATCTGCATGGCCGAAACCGCGATCTTCCTGGCGCGCCACTACGGCTTGCCTGAACAGGATTTCTGGAGCATGGCAGCCCGCGTGGTGCACCAGTACCAGCAGCGTCACCCGCAGCATGCGGAGCGATTCCGCGCCTTCGACGTTTTCGCTCCGACCTTCCAGGTGGAAGAACTGACCAAGCGCCGCCTGCTGGGCGACAGCGAGCCGCGCTTCCGCCAGGTGCCCAACCCGCTGCACCAGTTCCGGAACGCCGCGTGAAGACGAACCAGCTCAAAAGCAAGCTGCGGGAAGGCGCACAGGTTTTCGGCCTGTTCTGCTCCATCCCGGCTCCGGCATCGGTCGAGCTGGCGGCGGCGGCCAGCTTCGATTTCGTGATCATCGACACCGAACACGTGCTGGTGAATCCGGAGACGCTGGAGCACATGCTGCGCACCGCGGAAGCCGTCGGCATCACGCCGCTGGTGCGCATCGCCCGCGGCGACGGCAGCGATGCCAAGGAAATCCTGCGCGCGCTGGACGGCGGCGCGCAAGGCATCGTCGCGCCCTGCGTGGAAAGCGCGCAGG
>JBCNOX010000111.1:0-11667 GCA_039593645.1 Pseudoduganella sp. | reverse complement strand
CGGTTGGCATCTTCCGGATCGAACCAATCCATGAACCACGGCGCCACCACCGATCCCACTTGCGCGGGAACGAGGCCGCCTACTCGCAAAGCCACCGCATCCCAAAGGAAAGGCGCGACATAAACAATGGCAGGAGGAATCGACAGCGTGTGCACGCTGAACTGCATGCGCGTGTGCGAGTCGATAGAAAGCAGCTTTCCCGCTTGCGTGCCGCGCCTTGGAACGAGATCTGCCCGCACCGGCAGGTCGTACTCGCCATCGACCGCCAGGCTGCCATCGTCGCGCCGCAACGCCGCTTCGACATGCGCATGCGCGGACGAGGCGACTGCATCGGCGAATGTGGCTGCATAGGCCGTACGAATGACCGAGAAAAGCTCCGTCATCGGCTCACAGCATATTGGGGAGGGTGATGTAGACCAGGCCACTTAACAGCAGCAGCGAAGCACATGCAACGAGGCGATTGAGGGATTGCTCCCAGGCGTGGTCGCGGGTGCGGGCCATGCGTGCATCGGCTGCGGCCTGGATGCGTTCGAACTCTTCATCCGTCACCGCGGTGGCGACGATGTGCATCGGATTATGCAGCAACTGCACCGCGTCGTCGTACTGGTGTGCGAGCCAGATGCAAAGTATCCGCCCCTCTTTCGACGGTTTGGAAGGCTCGAATACCGGAATGCCTGCGCGGGACAAACGGTCCCACGCATCTTCATATTCGAGCTCACTGGTTGTGACAAAGACCTGGCGCATGGGGCGGTATAGTAACCGCCAAGGGGGCCTTAGAAACTCTCAGAATTTCACTTATCAAATAATTTTATTTGATGGCGCACGCTTGAAGGCCCTAGCGAAGCCGAACAATGACTCCGGCTTCACGCCCTTCAATTACTTGCAGGTAAACGTTGCAATACCGCTGTAGCTAGTCTTGTTCTCGTTCGCCACGACGACGTTATAGATCGCAATGACGTTCACTGCGCCGTTGCCCGCATCGCCGACTGCAACCATGCCACCACTGCCGGTGCCACCCAACCCGCCCGAGATGTAAGTGGCATTGCCGGTCTTGACTGTGCCTGACAGATTAACCGTACCGCTAGCGCCGGCACCGGTGGTGGTAATCACCAGCGACACATTGGCACCCGCCCCATCAAAAGTAACGCCTGCGCTGCCGGTAGACGTGCCAAAGTTATCCGTGGACCTTACGGTTCCGCCAGAATAACCAGGTTTGGTGAATTTGCCCGAATTGCAGGTCATGCTGCCATTTGTTGGGAAGGTCTCAAGGCTGTTGTAAACAGAGTAGTGAAACGCGTCAAAGGAATCTCCCGTCATGGTCAAGGTGCTGCTGGCAAACTTGGCCGTACCGACGCTCCAACGACCTTGCGCAAAACTCGCGTTACCAGAAATATCCTGGGTTGCGATTGTCGTTCCGGTTAGGGTGGTGCTCCCCATGACCGTTACTGCCCCGTCACTTGTCTGCGTCAAAGGTGATGCAATTCCGCTCATTTGACCCAAGCGGCCAGTCATTAGGAATCGCGGCTTTGCTCCGGCAACGAAGGGCGCATCGACCGAGCCAGGGTTAGTGTTCTTGTTTTCAACGGGCGGCTGGGCTGCCGGCACAACGATCCCGGAGTCATTGGATGCGCTGGATTCACCACCACCGCCACCACCACAACCGACCAGGGTAAATGCTGCGGCTACTGCCAACGAAAGAAATTTAATGTTCATGTTCTTCTTAAAAAACTACGCAACTTCAGATATCCGATTTCTTGAGGTGCGTAGATTCCTCATGAAACCAGTTTTCCTCAAAAGGGATTCAGCGTGCGCCACCCGATTTCAACGGACGTGACGATGCCTCGCTCGATTCACGCATTCTTTTTTTCACTTGCGAATAGATTGGTTCGCTAAAGGCAGAGCTGTAGCGTTTTGGGCGTCAATAGCCGCTGGGCGAACAGTCAAAAAACGATTAACGACTGAAAGCAGATGAAGTCATCAGTAATGCTTTGGAGAATCAAATGTTTCCAATTCACATTTCTTGTAGTTGTGAAGTATAGCGTTACCAGGCGTCGAAATCAATTGCTCGGCGTACATTTTCTTAGCCTTTAGAATAAATAGCCAATATTTGGGATGCTTTTAGTGACATTTGGTGATATTTGGAGATAGCCCACCTCACCTGCCACTTTCGCACCACCGGCATGGCGGCGGCTTCGGTGCCACATCGATCATGGCAGCCGCACGGCCTTTGCCCTACCTCGCAAGTCATCGTGGATCTTGCTTAGCCATCTGTGTCTGGCCATTGGGCGCTAGGGCAAACCGTTGGCGGTCCGCACCGACAATGAACCATCGAATTCGGTTCAGCTCGTGGGAACCAACATCAGGCCATCAACGATGAGGTTTTTCGATGGTGCACATTTGGACAGAGCACCGCTCGAAGCGCGACTGGAAGTAGGTCCGCACCACCAATTCCGCCAGCGATAGTTCCGATTCCCAAAGGCTCAACTTAGGAAAATCTAGAATGGCAAATTAAAAAACCTCAATCAATCTTTAAAATTTGATCAGAAAGATTTAATCCGCAAAGGAAGTCAATTTCGCCATCATCTTCACAATGAACCTTTATTTGAATAAGCTGTCCATCCAATACCTCAATCTCATCAATTGGAATGGTCATTTCTATTCCTTTGCTGAAATCCAGGCATATTTGATCACCAACACGAACGGCTCCAGCGATAATTCGGCAGTTCAATAAGAACGCGTTAATCTCATTGCTCCGATTCGACGAAACACTTTCAACAAATATCTTTTTTTCAGTTTCCATTTTATTGATCGCCTTTCTTTGGGGTAAGCGTGATAGATTGTGTTTTGTTTGCAGCGTTATTTGTAAATTTTGCACCGCTAATGCGTTGCCCTTGGATCGTCACGCTTTCGAAACCAACAGTTCCGAGGTCGTCAACCACGGATTGAAATAAGGACTTCACTTCCCTAAAACCGAGCTTCAGCTTGGGTTCATTAGTAGGAAAAACGTGCACTTCATCAATCAGTAATGATGCCGCGTCTTCGTCAACCCGATATGATTTGGATTTTATCTCGATAGGTCCCTTAGAGCTTTCGACCTCACGATAGAACGACCAGTCTTTCTTTCCACCACCCAAGACGAAATCTAGTTCCTCTGGATCATTCAGCAAGTTACGTGTTGAAGACGGAGATGGGGCGTTCGATCGCCCCTCCGATCCTTGATTCACATTCGTTGTTTCTGTTTGCGGACGAGTTGGGCCGTGAAGTGACTTCTCGAACTTATCGAATGCTGCTGACGACTGCAATGTACTTTCCGGCTCCATTGAAGCCGGGCGCACCGAGCTTTCGGCTTTTGCGCCGCGCGCTGCCGTTGGTATACTTTCAGGCGCGCGATAGGCAGCAGTCCTGCCAGCTGCGATCGCTACGAGGCCGGGTAATGCATTGAGAGCGAATCCCTTTGCGGCATTCTCCAAGCGTACGCTTTCGCGAGCATCCCACACCTTCTGCTCTTCCGGCGTGGGTTTGTCGGGCCTCATATTGTCGCCCATCACAATCCAGAAATAGTCTCTATAACCTCGATCATTCCTGAATTCGGAGTACATGCCTGGCTTGTACAAGTCGGCTGGTTTTGCTAAGAACAGCTTCTGGGTGGCTCCAGCAGCGTCCGTGAAACTTCCTTTTGCTTCAGTCAGGATAAATTGTTTGGCCGCGGCGTATGCACGGGCCTCTTCAGAAAAACCATTCATGGTATTTCCGTTCCATCGAGCCATATCGCTGTCGACGTTTCCTTCGCCCGCACGGGTCAGCCACGCCATTGCTTCCACTTCACTGACTTCCCGCTCTAGTTTTTCGCTAAGTACCTTCGCAAACGACTTTCTGTTTTGTCCGATCCAGTCGATTTCCTTTGGATGAAGCTGACGGTTATTAGTATCTGTCGCCAAAGCTGCCGCACCGCCACCACTTCCGCCAGCGACAGTTCCGATTCCCAACGCAGTGGTTTGAGCCAAACCTTGGGCCACCATCTTCGCAACTTCCGGACTCAAGCCCTGAGCGGCCAGCGCTTCAGAAGCTTTATGCTGGAGATCATCCAGGAGATTTGCCGAACTTGCTACTGCACCCGAACCTAACGCCCCACCGACACCGCCGGTAAGTCCGCCGCTGATTGCATGAAGAGCCACGCGATAAGTACCGCCCTCCTCCCACTTGGCGATCTCATCTGCACTCGCACCGGCTGCTTTCAGCTCTTGAATCTTCTTGTTGGAATAGTCTGCAATCGCTTTGGGGGCATGCTTGCTGAATTCTTGTGTGATCGCTACGCCAGCATCAACTTCCTTCTGCAACTTCTGTGCATCCCATGCCTTCGCCAACGCTCCACCATTTGTCGATTCCGTAGTCACGTCGCGCTTCACTTCAGCGAGTGCAGTCTCGGCATCTTTGCCAGTGGCCAATTGCTTAGCCTGGTCGGTAATCTTGACCGCACCGCCGCTGATACCGCTGAAAGTCGTGCTTTCTTGGCTGCCGCTGGTCGACGCGAAGCCGCCGCTGGCACTAGGCCCAGCATTGGCGCCGTTCTTAGCCGCTAATATGTCAGCTTCCTTTTTCGCAGAAGCTTGGTCGCCAGGCGCTCCACTGACCGACCCGGAAACTGCAAAGCCAGTGGCATTGAAGCTGTCTCTATTTTTCAGGTCACTAGTGGTCAAGCTGCCTGTTGTCAGGACATTGTTGCCTTGATCAATCGCGGCTTGACTACTGCTAAGCAAACCACCTTTGAGGTCAGTGTTTCCGCCAACTTGAACCTGGAAACCTCCATCGCCCGACTTAATGCCACTTTGTTCTGCGACGCTCAGGAAGTCACCATTCACTTTAGACTTGCTGAGGCTGCCGCCAACCGTGCTCGCGCCATAGCAGAACGGTGGGATACACAGGCTCAGGTTGACGCCCGAACTGACCTGCTTACTGGTATAGGTACTGCTGTCCTGGAGGCTTTCGATATTGAGATTGCCACCAACCTTGGCTTGCACTTTATCGGCAGCGATTACGCCACCTTTCAAGGTCGTGTCCCCACCGCTGTTCACTTTGACGTTATTGCCGGCATTGACGTGCGTATTGGTATAGCTGATATCGTCGCCGTCAGCTTTGCCGCGCGCCTTGTTGACACCCAGGTCGAGCGTAAAGCCATTTTGGGTACCGCCAATTGCAAAACCAATGCCAATGCTGGCGCCGCTGGACTTGTTGTTGCTGTTCTGGCTTGCCTTGTTCTGCGCCGCCAGAAGGCGAACATCGTTGTCAGCGGTCAGTGTCACGTCTTTACCAGCTTTGATATCGCTGCCAATTGACGTGATATTGCTGTTGGCTCCATCTCCTTTGGCGATGATGCTTACGTTGCCACCAGCAGTAATATTCGAGCCAATTGCTGTTTCCTGATGTTGATCGACCTTGCTTTGAGATTTGGTGTTGCCCAGGCTGACACTAATCTTGATGCCGCCCATATTTCCGCTGGCCATGGCACTTGCTGCACCCGTGGCCTCGACCGCGCTGCTGGCGGCATTGACAGCAGCCAAGGCCTTCATCCGACTATCGCCGGTGTCCTTAGCCGACTTTGCCATGCCTTGCATGCTTTGCAAAGCATTTACCAACGGTACGCTGACCGAACCTCCAATTGCCGTCTTGGCATAGGTGTTTTGCTCGGTGCTGTTGCTGGTGTTGGTCGCAGCATTGATTAACACGTCCCTTGCGACGATTGTGACATCGCCTTGCGGCACGGTGATCTGGCTGGCGGTTTGGGTGTACTTCTCACCGGCGCTCAAATGAACATCACCATTCAAGCTGGCGACCTGACTGCCAACTTGAGTAATGTCGTTGCGTGTTCCGTCTTGCGTCGCCTTCACCTTGCCGGTGGCCACTTGCCAGAAGTTGCCAATGGAGCCCGATTTTTTGCTAATACTCGACGAGTCCTCGCTCTTGCTGTTCTCTGCGCTGACAACACTAAGGTTGCGTCCTGCAGCGATACTGACATCGGTATCGGCGACAACGGTACTTGCCGAAAGCAAGGTATCGCGACCGCTAGTGGCGGTTACTGTGCCACCACTCAGCGAGCTACCGACTTGAGTCACGCTGGAACCTTCGCCGGTGCTCTTTTGTTGCGCCTTCGAGTAGCCAACACCGCCCGTACCGAACGAGAAGCCGCTCTTCTTTTGCTCTTCGCGATGTCGTTCACTAGTATTTGCAGCGGCACTGGTTACATTCAGGTCTCTCCCAGCATTCAGTTGCAACGCTTCACTCGCAGTCAAAGTACTTCCGACGATGTTGACGTCGTTCTGTGACACCACAGCCACATTCTTGCCGCCCACGCTACTGCCCACCACCTGTTCGGTGGCAATGTAATCTGCTTTGGAGGAACTGCTTTTCTTGAACGTGCTCTTCGATTCGTGGTGCGAAGCAGTATCAGAAAGGTGATATTCGTTCACGTTGGAGATGTTGACGTTATTCCCCGCCGCCAATGCCACGGTGCCGCCACCAGTAAGTGAGCTTGCCTTCAGGTTAAGGTCACTACCTGCGCGGACCACCAAGTCGCCGCTAGAGGCGATGTTGGTTCCGATCACACTCTGGTTTTCATGAACAGCCTTGTCCCAATTCTTGGTGTTTTCGCCACTCAGAAGACTACTCTTCACTTCATCGACCACGGCAGAGATGTTCACGCTGCCGCCGGCCATCAGCTTGCCGGCGCCCGCGCCGCTGGTGCCCACCGAAATCTGTGTGCCCGTCAGGTTCAGGTTGCCCGTCGCGGCCATCAACAGGTCACCGCCGACGTTCACGCGGCTCAGTTGATTGAAGGTGGCGCTATTGTCAATCGTGGAGCCATGCGCCTGGTAATGATAGGTGCTGCCGGTCTTGACCGTGTCGAAGGTGATGTTGTTGCCAGCGAAGATGGACGCGCTGCCCGCGTTGATCGTGCCGCCCAGGTCCGTCACATTGCGGCCAGCATCCATGATCAGCTGGCCGGTGGCAGAAATCGTTCCGCGGTTGGAGAGCGACGTGAAGCTGCCGCCGTTCACCTTGGACGACCACTTGCTGTCCAACGTCAGCGTTTCGTTCTTGATGTCGCGGCCGGCTTGCAACGCCACGTCACGGCCCTTGATGCTGCCGCCCTTGTTAATAATATCTTCGCCTGCCAGCAGTACGGTACGGCCATTGCCGCTGTCGATCACGCCGCCCTGGTTCATGATGGTTTCGCTGACGTCGATCGTGACGCTGGCGCCGCTCACCAGCGCGCCGGTCGGCTTGACCGCGTTGCCGCTGACGTGGGCAAGGTAGACCTTTGGCACCAGTACGGTTTCGATGGAACCATCCGGCAGTTGTACGGTCTCGGTTTCCAGCCAGACGATGTCGCTGGTCAGCCGGCTAACCTGGTCGGCGCTGAGGGAGATGCCGGGACGCAGCCCGAACTCCGTCGCAACGCTGGCGGCGTTGTTCAGCATCTGTTTATAGAGGTTATCGTCGCCTGGAGCGGCGCTTGGGGCGCGGCCGGTCAACTTGGATAACTGTTCGCGTACCAAACGCTGTTCGTAGAAGCCGTCGCCGAGGCGCTTCTGCGTGGTGGCATGGTCGACTGCCAGCTTATTCAGCAGGTAGTCGCTGCTGGTCCACTGGTCCTGCTTCGCGAATTGCGGACGCGTCTCGAACAGGTATTCGCCTTTCGGATCCGGGTTGCGCAGGAACAGGCCACCCGGCGAGATCTTTCTCACGCCGCTGATGCCTTGGCCTTGTACTGCCGCGGCAGACTGCCCCACGGCGGTGCCGGCCGCGGTATTGAGGTTGCCCAGCGTGCTGTTGCGAGCCTGGTTCGCTACGCGCCCAAGCAGCGTGCCCTCGTGTGCCGGACCCGCCGGCTGTACGGCTCCTTCGGTATCTTGGCTGTTACTGGTGCCGCTGCCTGACGATGTGCCGCCTGCCAGCAGTTGGTTGGCCGTGCTACTCTTACCGGCTTGGCCTGCAGCAACCAGATTGCCGCCTGCGCCAGAGGAACCGGCATTTCCTGCCAGGGTGGCATGCGCTCCCATGGCGCTGCCAAAGAAGCGACCACCGGCACTCCCGCCGTTGCCTTCACCAGAGCCGGCGTTACCACCTGCATTGGCGGCGGCATTGGTGCCGCTGCCAAGGACGACCACCGAATCGCGGATGTTGCCGACCGTGCCCGCCGTTACGTCGACGTTGCGGAAACTGCGGGCGTTGATGTAGACGCCCTGTCTTCCTACGATAGCGCCACCGGCTTCACCAATAATTTGGCCAACGCTGGGGTGGGTATAGGGCGTAACTATGCCGTTATAGGTCTTAAACGTTCCGTCGAAACTATGCTTGCGATATAGCGTAGCGCCTTTATTATTTGGGTCCTTTGGAGAGATAAGCGTGAATGCCCCGCCCGCCTTGATGTCGCTAAAGAAGTTATTCAGATCGCTCGCCGCCCTCAAGGTCATATTGCCACCCGAGAGAATCTTGCTCGCTTCACCTGTAGCTTCAATCCGCTGCTCAACTATCGTGTGATGTGCCAAACGGCTGGCTTCACCGTATCCATCCACCGGCTGCAATGCCTTCTGATGGGAGCGAATCATCGTGTGAACCGGATCGTTGTATTGAGGCTCGGTGACCATCCGGATGCAGTTCGTACTGCAACTGCCATATGCACTGGAATAAGTGACAGCCGGCTTTTCCCATTGCAGATTGGGATCATTCAGACCATATTCAGAGGCGTTCTGCGCAGGGCCACCCTGATCCGGGTTCACTGCAATACTGCTCGACAGGTAATATATGACCCTGATGCCATCTGTCATCTGAATTCGGCTGTGCTTTGAATACTTGCCATATAAGCCACTGGTTGCCGAGAAGAAGGCCGAATCGTTGGCGTGGGTGCGAATTTTAGCCCGCGTAACTTCATATCCGTCAGGCGTTAAGAACGTTTCCGACTCCAACACATCATTCGGGTTTACAAAGTACACCTCCTTCGGCAAATAGTTGGCGGACTTGTAGTCGTAGTAGTCCCGGTTCCCATTGTCGTAGTACCAGCTCGGCATGTACATCTGCGTGGTTTCTTCGAAGGTTTTCACTTCGATGACCTTGGCGTCAGGACGAACGTTATTCAGCGTTACGGTATCCATTGCGAGATCGCCATTCGCTTCGATAGTGGATGCTGAGTTGTTGACCAGTGCGGTGTTGCCCCCGTTTGTTCCACCGACGAACATGTCGGCGGCGCTGTACAGCGTGGCGCCTTGCAGATTGTTCAGCGTGCCATCCACACCCAGCGCCATATTGCCGGTGGAGCCGATCAAGGCGCTGGCGCCGGTGTTATTGAGGTTGCCGGTGCGGACAGCCACGTTACCGCCAACGATGCCTGCAGTATTGCTGATGTTGGCAGCGACCAGGTCGACCGAGCTTTCGCCATTGATCTCGCCGGAGTTGGCCAGGTCGCCGGTTGCGCGAATCGCGACTGCGCCGCCTTCGATCACGGCGCCGGCCTGGTTGGTCACCTGGTTGCCGCTGAGGGTCAGCGTGCCTTCAGCGCCAAGGGTCCCGGCGTTGGTAATGTTGCCGGTAACGGTCAGGCTCAGGTCGCGGTTGGAATGGACCTGCTGGGCGCCGGCGGCTTGAACAAAGTCGCCGTTCATGCTCATCGCGAGGTCGCGGCCACCGAAGATTTCTCCCAGTGCGCCAACCGAGCCGGCCGATACGAACAGGTCGCGGTCGGTGGCAATGCGGCCACCCGAGTTGCTCAATTGCGGGGTATTCAGCGTCAGGTCCGCGCCTGAGCCGCCGGCAGTGCCGAGGGTGCCGCCGTCGTTGTTCACGTACTGCGCAGAGATGAAGGCGTTGCCGCCGGAGAGGACCTGGCCGCTGTTGACGAAGCCTGCACCGGCCTGGTTGAAGGTCAGCGTGCCGCCGCTGTTTACCTTGCCCTGGTTGTTGAGCTGCTGGGTGATCGCCAGGTCCATGCTCTGGCCGGAAGCGATGGTGCCCGAGATGCCATTCCATAGCGTGGTTCCGGACAACAGCAGGTTGCCCATGCCCGCAATGGTGCCATGGTTTGTGATGGCGCCGCGGCTCAGGAGCCTGGTGGCGCCGCTGCCTTTATTGGCAATGCGGCCGGTGCCGTTGTCGATGGATTCGCTGTTGATGGTCAGGTTGCTGCCTGCGCCAATCGCTTCGATCACCCCGCCATTGTTCAGCAGTGCGCTGCCCGAAGTCAGCTGCAGGACGGAGCCGGCTTGTACGATACCGCCGGCATTGTTCGCTACGCCGGAGATGGTCAGCGTAGCCTGGCCGTCTGCCACCAGTTGGCCGCTGTTGGTGAAGGTGTTCGTGGTAACTGCCAGTTCGGCGCCGTAGCCGTCCACGGTCGAGACCTGGCCGCTGTTGCTGAAGCTGGACGAATTGATCAGCGCCCTGCCCTTTGCGGCAATCTGGCCGCTGTTGGTGAAGCTAGCTGCGGCTTCGTCGAAGGTCAGCGTGCCGCTGCTGCCGATGGTCCCTTGGTTATCCAGTTGCTGGTTCACGTCCAGCAGCATGGCGGCGCCGGAACTGAGCTGGCCGCCGGCCTGGTTTTGCAGCGTGCTGGCGTGCAGGTCCAATGCGCCGTTGCCGGCGATGGTGCCGCTGTTGGTAATTCCGCCAGCGCTGGTGACGGTGGTATTGCCGCTGCCTGCATTGACAATGCGGCCGTTGCTGTCGACCGATTGCGCGTTGACGGTCAGCCTGGAGGCTGCGCCTGCGGCTTCGATCGTGCCGCTGCCGTTGTTCAACGCGCCGGCCGCATTCAGCGTCAGGTCGCCGCCGGCGTGCAAGGTGCCGCCGTTGTTGCCGACTGCGCCGCCAATGGTTGCAAGCAGTTGGCCATCTGCGGAGACAGCACCACCAAGATTGGACAGGCTGCCGGCTTGCAGCGTGATGCCGCGTCCGGAGCCGCTCACCGTGTAAAGCTGCCCGCCATTATTGGCGATGCTGGAGGCGATGATACTCATTTCGCCACGGGAAGCCATGCGGCCGCTGTTCGCGAACGAGGCGCCTGCCTGGTTGAACGTCAGCGTGCCGCCGCTGCTGATGGCGCCGCCTTGATTATCGAGCTGCTGTCGCACAGCCAGGTCCAGCGTGGTAGCTGCGGAGACCACGCCGCCTGCCTGGTTTTGCAAGGTCTGTGCGTTCAGCACCAGCGCACCATTGCCGGCCATGGTGCCGCTGTTGACGATGCTGCTCGCGGCGGTGATGCTGGTGCGTGCGTTGCCTGCATTGACGATACGGCCCGCCAGGCTGTTGATGGCGTTCGCCTGAACGTCCAGCGTGGCGCCGGCGCCAAGGGCTTCCAGGGCGCCGCTGTTGTTGGTCAGGGCGCCGCCGGAGGTGACCGACAGGTTGCCTGCTGCCTGCACCTGGCCCTGGGTGTTGTCGAAGCCCGCACCCGATGACACGCTCGCATTGCCAGCCGCTGCGATCGCGCCGCTGCGGTTGCTCATTGTCCCGACGCTGTTCAGCGCGATGTTGGCGCCGCCGGAAGTAGTCGTGGCGATCTGGCCGCCATCGTTCTTGATGCTGGCGGCGTGGATGTTGATCGCCCCCGCAGAGGCAATCTGGCCGCTGTTGCTGAACTGTGCGGCGGCCTGCTCGAAGGTAAGCGTGCCGCCGCTG
>JBCNOX010000110.1:0-11707 GCA_039593645.1 Pseudoduganella sp. | reverse complement strand
AGCCGGTCGACAAAGGGCCGGGCAATTACCTGACGTTCGTGCCGCAGTACTTCAAGAACCGCACCTGGGGCGTCGAAATCGTCGACAACAGCCGAGTCCCTGGCGTGACCAAGCCGACACTGGTAGTGAACCAGTACACAACGGTCGATTTCCTCTCCGGCGGGGTCGCGTTCTTCCGCGCCATCGACCGACCGGGGGTCACCGGATATGGCTGGATGGCGCCGGGCGAACTGGTCGACAACAACGTCAAGGTTTGCAAACCATCGCCCTACCCTGCGGCCGGCCAGCTCGCGGCGCCGGGCGGCATCAACGGCGCCTGCACGCTGCTGGTCAAGCAGTACCCCGGCATGAACGGCCTGGATGCGAACGGTTTCCCGAACGGCACCAATATACCGGCGCGCCCGCTGGTGGTGGGCGACGTGATCGAAGTGTCGCCATCGATGTTCTCGACCACGGAGTCGATGCTGGGCAAAGGCGATAACGGCGGCATCCGCTATTACTCGGCCGAATGGACTTACGTGGTCGGTACCGGCTTGCGTCCGTGGTACGGGGTGCAGCCGCGCCTGAATTCCGTCCCGCTGCCTGCGGAGACGCTGTCCGGCGGGCTTGGTTCGGTGTCGTACAACTACTCCGACAACGGCTTGTTCATGTTCCAGCAGCCGCAGAACAATGTCGGCATGCAGAACATGCAGCGCTTCGTCGAAGGCCGCCGCCTGATCCACACCAGCTTTACCACAGGCGACCATAATGAAGCCGGCAACGACCGCTACACGCCGGCCGTGGGCTTGCAGGGTGCGCGCTTCAACCAGTCGGCCTGCATCGGCTGCCATGTGAACAACGGCCGCAGCCCGGCCCCGCTGGCCGTCAACCAGAAGCTCGATGCGATGTCGGTGCGGGTCGCCGTGACCGGGCCCGATGGACAGCAGATGCCGCATCCGCTGTATGGAACTGCAGTACAGATGAATGCCGTTTCCAGCACCGGCGCACCGCAGAACTGGGGGACCGCGGTCCGTGTCGCAGGCTTCGAAACCCGCTCGGTCAGGCTGGCCGACGGCACGGCGGTAGAACTGCGCAAGCCGACCGTCGCTTACGAAGGCCCGGCCCCGGAAATCGTGTCGCTGCGTGCCGCCCAGCCGATGATCGGTACCGGGCTCCTGGAGGCGGTCGCCGAGGCCGACATCCTGGCCCGCGTCCGCAGCGCGCCGGATGCCGATGGTGTGAAGGGTGTCGCCAACTTCGTCTACGACCCTGAGACGGGCGCCGTGCGCCTGGGCCGCTTCGGCTGGAAGGCGTCCAAGGCGACCTTGCGCCACCAGGCTGCCGCGGCGCTGCTGCAGGATATGTCGGTCACATCGCCGGTCTACCCGAACCGGAGCTGCAGCAGCGATCCAGCCGGATGCAAGGCCGCTGCGGCGCAGCGTGGTGTCACCGAGCCGGAGCTGCAGTTGATCTCGCAGTATCTGGCGCTGGTCGCTGTCCCGGCCCAGCGCAGCCTGCCAAGCGGCTTCCCGAAAGGCGTAGCGCCGCTTGACGAGCACCGGGTCGATCCGCAGCAGGTTGGCACAGGAGCGCGCCTGTTCCAGGCGATGCGCTGCTCGGCGTGCCATACGGTCGAAATGCGCACCGGGCCAGGTCATTTGCTGGCCGAATTGCGCAACCAGGTGATCCGTCCTTATACGGACTTGCTGCTGCACGATATGGGCGCAGGGCTGGCCGACAATTTTGTTGAAGGCCAGGCCAAGGGCAGCATGTGGCGTACCGCGCCTTTGTGGGGCATCGGGTATACCGACAAGGTAATGGGTAGTGCCGGCAGGGCTGGCTACCTGCACGATGGCCGCGCTCGCAACCTCACGGAAGCGATCATGTGGCATGGCGGCGAGGGAGAGGCGGCACGCCAGCGTTTCGCTGCGCTGTCGCAGACGGACCGTGAAGCGCTGCTGGCGTTCCTGAAGTCGCTCTGAACTCCGCTACCGCCCTGGTCTGGCGCCAACGCGCCGCTACCGGGGCGGCGAGGATCGGATTATTCGTCCCAGGCCGGGGCCAGGCCTTCAGGGCTGACCATGCGGCCGCTGCGCTCCAGCGCCGCGATGTCCGCCATGTCCTGAACCGTCAATTGAAGGCCCGTGGCGAGCAGGTTGCTGGCCAGGTTCTCGCGCCTGGTCGAAGAAGGAATGACCGAGTAGCCGAGTTGCATCGCCCAGGCCAGCGCCACCTGCGCCGGCGTCGCGTTGTGGCGCTCCGCGATCGCGCCAATCACCGGGTCGCCCAGCACCTTGCCGTAGCCCAGCGTCATATACGACGTGACGTGGATGCCCTGCCCTTGCAGGAATTCGACCAGCCTGCGGTTCTGCAGGTATGGGCTCAACTCGATCTGGTTGGTCGCGATCTGCTTTGCGCCGACCGCCGCGATAGCGCGCCGGGTGTATTCGATGTTGAAGTTGGAAATGCCAATCCGGCGCGCCAGGCCACGCTCGCGCGCGGTGGCCAGCGCCACCATGTACTCTTCGACCGGCACATTGCTCAAGGGCCAATGAATCAGCGCCAGGTCGACGTAATCGGTGCGCAGTTTTTCCAGGCTTTCTTCAAGGCTGGCAACCAGGCGGCCGGCAGCGAAATTTTCGTTCCAGACTTTTGTGGTCAGGAATACGTCCTTGCGCGCCACGCCGGATTCGGCGACTGCCTGGCCGACTTCAGCTTCGTTGCCATAGATTTGCGCGGTATCGATCGCACGGTAGCCCGCCTCAATCGCGTTACGAACCGAGTCAAATGCCGCTTGTCCTTGCAGCCGGAAAGTGCCGGCGCCAAACGATGGGATAGTCATTAGTAAGTCCTTGTGCAGTGAAACTGCCAGCACTCTACCGTTGCGACTCTTGCCGAAAAAGCCCATTTTCGGCGAAAGATATTTGAGTAATAATCAAGGATATGAAGACTACCCTCGACGAAATGCAGGCGTTTATTGCCATTGTGGCTACTGGATCGATCAGTGCCGCCGCAGAGCGCCTTGGGCTCACGGTATCCGCCGCCAGCCGCACCCTGACCCGCCTTGAAGAAAAGCTTGAAACCACCCTGGTGCGGCGCACGACGCGCCGGCTCGAGTTGACGGAGGAAGGCAAGGCATTTCTCGAATGTGCCCGCACCATCGTTGCCAAAGTCGAAGAGACGGAAGAAAAGATGTCGCTGCGCCGGCAGGGGCCGGCCGGCCGCCTGCGCATCGACGCCTCGACGCCCTTCATGCTGCACGTGATTGTGCCCCTGGTGAACGGCTACCGGGAGCGCTTCCCGCGCGTCGAACTGGAGTTGAACAGCAATGAGGGCATTACCGACCTGATGGAAAAGCGCACCGACGTCGCCTTCCGCATTGGACGCCTGAGGGATTCCACGCTGCACGCCACCCCGATCGGTACCGGCAAGCTGCGCATCCTGGCCAGCCCCGCCTACATCGAACGCCACGGCGTGCCCGCCAGCGTGGCCGACCTGGCAAACCACACCCTGCTCGGCTTCAACCAGCCGGAAACCCTGAACGAATGGCCGCTGGAGGACGCCGATGGCCAGCCGGTGCACATTACCCCGAACATCTATACTTCAAGCGGCGAAACCCTGCTGCACCTGGCATTGCACGGCGCCGGCATCGTTTGCCTGTCCGACTTTCTCAGCAATGCGGACCGCAAGGCCGGCCGCCTGCAACAGGTCCTGGTCGCGGAAACATTGGAAGTTCGGCAACCGATCAATGCCGTTTACTACCGCAATACGGCCCTGTCGGCGCGGATTGCGTCGTTCGTCGACTACATGAAGGAAAAACTGGGCGATCGCGGCTTCGACGAGCCGGTATAATATCCACCCTTGCAACTGTAGGGTTATCTCAGAATGTCTTTGCTTGATCACGAGCTCGAACTGCTGGCGCCAGCCAAAACCGCGGAAATTGGCCGCGAAGCCATCCTGCACGGCGCGGATGCGGTCTATATCGGCGGCCCTGCTTTCGGCGCACGCCACAATGCCAGCAACCCGATCGAGGATATTTCCTCGCTGGTGGAATTCGCCCACCGCTATCGCTCGCGCATCTTCGTGACGATGAACACGATCATGCACGATTCGGAGCTCGACCTGGCCCGCAAGCAGATCTGGCAACTGTACGAAGCCGGTGTCGATGCCCTGATCATCCAGGACATGGGCCTGCTCGAACTGGACCTGCCACCAATCCAGCTGCATGCTTCGACCCAGTGTGACATCCGCACGGTTGAAAAGGCCAAATTCCTCGGCGACGTCGGCTTTTCGCAACTGGTGCTGGCGCGCGAGCTGACCCTCGACAAGATCAAGCAGATCCGGGCCGAAGTCGATACCCCGCTCGAATACTTCGTGCACGGCGCCTTGTGCGTGGCCTTCTCCGGCCAGTGCTACATTTCGCACGCCGACACTGGCCGCAGCGCCAATCGCGGCGACTGCTCGCAGGCCTGCCGCCTGCCTTACACCCTGTCCGACAACCAGGGCCGCGTCGTGGCCTTCGAAAAGCACCTGCTGTCGATGAAGGACAACGACCAGAGCGCCAACCTGGAAGCGCTGGTGGATGCGGGCATCCGTTCCTTCAAGATCGAAGGCCGCTACAAGGACATGGGCTATGTGAAGAACATCACCGCCCATTACCGCTTGCTGCTGGACGGGCTGCTGGAGCGCCGTCCCGAGTTCGCCCGCGCCGCCAGCGGCCGTACCCGCGTACTGTTCACGCCGGACGTCGACAAGACGTTCCACCGAGGCCACACCGACTACTTCGCCAACGGCCGCCAGGGCGACATCGGCGCCTTCGACTCGCCGAAATACGTGGGCGTCGAGCTGGGCACCGTGGTGCGCATGGGCGGCGACCACATCGACGTGATCACCAATGCGCCAATGGCCAATGGCGACGGCTTGAACTACATGAACAAGCGCACTACTGTCGGCATCCAGGCCAACAAGGCCGAAAAGCTGGGTGACACGGAAGACGGCCAGCGCTGGCGCGTGTTCCCGAACGAACAGATGGCTGCGCTGCCGGGACTGAAAGTCGGCACCGTCATCCACCGCAACCGCGACCACCAGTGGGAAGCGGCGCTGCACAAGAAGTCTTCGGATCGCCACGTCGGCCTGCAATTGACGCTGGCTGAGACCACCGGCGGCCTGCGCCTGTCCATCATCGATGAAGACGGCATCGTCAGCACCACCGATGCAGCCATCGCGCTGCAGCCGGCGCAGAATGCCGAGCAGGCGGAAAGCGGCCTGCGCGCCAGCCTGGCAAAGCTGGGCAACACGATGTTCGTGGCCGATCATGTGGAACTGAAGCTGTCGCAACCGTGGTTCGTTCCTTCATCGGCCATCAACGCCCTGCGGCGCGACGCCGTTGCGGCGCACGAAGCGGCCCGCCTGGCTGCCTGGCAGCGCCCGCAGCGCAAGGCGCCGGCGGAGCCGCGCGCGGTCTACCCCGACACCCAACTGAGCTACCTGGCCAACGTCTACAACGAGAAGGCGCGCGAGTTTTATCACAAGCACGGTGTCCAGCTGATCGCCGCTGCTTACGAGGCGCATGAGGAAGCGGGCGAAGTACCGCTGATGATCACCAAGCATTGCCTGCGCTTCTCGTTCAACCTTTGCCCGAAACAGGCCAAGGGTGTGCAAGGCGTGCAGGGCCAGGTGAAAGCCGAACCGATGACGCTGGTAAGCGGCGACCATACCTATACCCTGCGCTTCGACTGCAAGCCGTGCGAGATGCACGTGGTTGGCGCGATCAAGCCGGGAATCCTGAATTCCCCTCCTCCATCGGCCGTGCCTTACAGTCCGCTGGTGTTCCACCGCAAGCGGCCTAACTAAGGCAGCAAGGCCCGCGCTTCCGCCAGCAAGCCCTCGGCGCAGGGCTTGCCGGTCTTGGATTCCCTCAGGGTGACATGCCACAGGCCGATCACACCGGCCAACTGGCTCTCGTCTTTCGCCTGTTCGATGCGGCGCACCAGGTCGGCCGCCATCAGGCCGAGGTGCTTGCGCGCTGCGCTTACCATGAATTCGCGCGCGGCTGCCAGTGCGGCGGCACCAACGGACGCAGCCGCCGCTGCTGCCGGCTGGCTTGCCGGCGCTGCCGACGGCACAGGCGCCGGGGCGGAGCTGATTCCCACCAGGCCCTTGCGCAGCAAAGCCTCCACGGCTTCCAGCATTTCGTCTTCGCTCAACCAGGTCTCTATCTCGCCCAGCGCCTTCTGCCCGTCGATCAGGATCAGCACGGAACGCTGGCGTGCGGTCAGTCCGGCCCCACGCTGGACAAACTCCACCCGTCCGGCTTCGGTCTTGCCGAATACCGTGGCACGCAAGCGGATTCGATTTTCTGGAGTCAATTGCATGTTGCCATGCTACGGGGCAATTGTGACAACATCATTTCAGCCTTATACATCTTCCGTGTTATAAAGGCATCACGATCGACACGCCAACCGCGCCATGCCACCTCGCCTGCGTACGCTGACAGTCCTGCTGCTCGCTACTGGAGCGTACTACCTGCTTGCGCGACTTGGCCTGATGCTCGCACTGGCGCCGAGCAATGCCAGCCCTATCTGGCCGCCTTCCGGCTTCGCCCTGGTCCTGTTGCTGCGCTTTGGACGACAGCTTTGGCCCGCCGTCCTCGCCGGCGCCTTCCTCGCCAACCTGGCTGTCTTCCAGAACAATAACGCCGCTTCGCTGCCCGTTCTGCTGGCGGTATCGACGACCATCGCGATCGGCAATACCGCGGAAGCGCTGCTGGCACACCGTCTCTTGCACCGGCTCGGTATTGCAGGCATCGGCTTGCAGACCCAGCGCGAGGTTTACAAGTTTGGTGGTGTGGCCGCGATTGCCGCCATCGCTTCGGCAGCGATTGGCGTACTTTCCCTTGAACTGTCCCGCATCATCCCCTCTTCGCTGACCTGGCAGGTTGCCGCCACCTGGTGGACCGGCGACTTCATCGGCTTGCTGCTGCTTGCGCCGCTGGCGATGGCCATTCCTTTGCGGCCCGCCCGGCCGCAGTGGACGCCGGCGCAGATAAGCTTCCTTGCCACATTGACGACTGCGACGCTGGCAGTCTTCCTGAACAATTCGGAACTGGCGCTCGTGCAGTTCCTGCCTTACTGCCTCTTGTTCTTCCTCGCGCTGGCGGCGGTGAAGCGCTGGCGTTCGATGCTACGCCTGGCCCTGGCCATCATTTCCAGCATCGCGATTCCGGCCACGGTCATGAACCACGGGCCCTTTGTGTCCGGTGTGTTGCACCATTCCCTGCTATCGCTTTCGACTTACCTCGCGATCACCACGATCCTGGCACGGGTTCTGGCTACGGAAGATGAACCAGGCCTGGCCGAGAGCTACGTGTGGACGCCGATCCTGATCCTGCTGGTCTGCATGACACTGACAGTCGGCGCCTGGGGCTGGATCAACCACGACACCGAATCGCGCACCAGCGAACGCTTCCAGCGCGCCGCAGACGACGTGCGCGAAACCATCCGGCTGCGCATGGAGGGCTATGAATCCCTGTTACGGGCTGGTGCGGCGCTGTTTGACGCCTCCAGCAGCGTCGAGCGCGACGAATGGCAGCAATTCGTCGCCGGCCTGGACTTGCCAAGCCAGTATCCGGGCGTACTTGGCATGGGCTTTGCGCGATTTGCGCCGGCCGGCGCCATCGCGCTTCTCAATCAGGAGGTCAAGGTCTGGCCGGAAGGCGACCGCGACCTGCATGCGGCAGTCGTGTTCCTGGAGCCGCGCTCCGAACGCAATAACGTCGCACTTGGCTATGACATGATGTCCGAACCCACGCGCCGCAACGCCATGGTAGCGGCCATGCAAAACGGCAAATTGACCGCCAGCGGCCCGATCACCCTGGTGCAGGAGATCGCCGGCCGCAAGCAGGCCGGCTTCCTGATGTTCAATCCGGTTTACCGCAAGAATGCCGCCGGCCGCCGCGAGTTGCAGGGCTTTGTCTACAGTCCGTTCCGCATGGACGACCTGATGCAGGGCATCTTTGGAGAGGACTTGTACGACGTCCGGCTCGATGTCCACTTCCAGGACACCAAGGGCCAGCTCATGTACACCAGCGCCCGCAGCGGCATGGGCCGTAGCTTCACCCGCCTCAACAGCCTGCAATATGTGCCGGTTGGCGACAACGGCCAGACTTGGGCCCTGAATATCCGTCCCACGGCCATGTTCGACGCAGCGGTCGACCAGGGCAAGTCCTTCATCGTACTGGTCATGGGTACCCTGATCAGCCTGCTGTTCTTTGGCGCCAGCCGCAACCTGGTGCATGAGCGCATGGCGGCCGTGCGTGCCAAAGACCAGTCCGCGAGGGAGCTGGAACAGCAAACGGCCAGCCTGGAAGAATCGGAAGCACGCTTCAAGTTGCTCACCACCCATATCCGCAACCACGCGATCGTGCTGCTGGACCCGCACGGCACCATCACCACCTGGAACGACGGCGCCGAGAAGCTGTTTGGCTACCAGGCTTGCGAAATTGTCGGCCAGCCGCTGCAGGTGCTGTCGACCGCGAGCCATGCCCTTACCAGCATGGCGCTTGCCCTGGAACACGGACAGTATGAGTCCACCTCCCTGCGCCGCCGGCGCGACGGCAGCACTTTCCTCGGCCTGAAGCAGCTGTTCCCGGTGCGCGACGACCATGGCCATTGCATCGGCTACGCCATGATCATGCGCGACGTGACAGCCGAACGGGCCGCGGAGAAGGAGCTCAATGACGCCAAGACCCAGGCTGAAGCAGCCAGTGCCGCCAAGAGCGCCTTCGTCGCCAACATCAGCCATGAATTGCGCACACCGATGAACGCCGTGCTCGGTGTCAGCCAGATCCTGGCGCGTACTCCGCTCAATGCCGAGCAGCGCCAGTACCTCGACATGGTCTCCGGCGCCGGCCGCTCGTTGCTGGCACTGCTCAATGACGTGCTGGACTTCTCGAAGATCGAAGCGAACAAACTGGAACTGGCCGACGACGATTTCCTGGTCGAAGACGTGCTGTCGGCCCTGGCCGCAGTGATGGCCATGACCAGCACCGACAAAGACCTGGCGCTGTCGCTTTGCGTGGAGGCCGACGTACCGGTGTCGCTCCATGGCGATGTGCAGCGCCTGCAGCAAGTGCTGCTCAACCTGGTCAGCAATGCACTCAAGTTTACCGACAGCGGCACGGTCAGCATGCATGCCGGGCGCGACCCGGCCCAAGCGGGGATGCTGCGCTGGGAAGTCAGCGATACCGGGATCGGCATCAGTGCCGATCAAATGCAACGGCTGTTCACCCCATTCAGCCAGGCCGACGCCTCGATGGCCCGGCGCTATGGCGGCACCGGCCTCGGGCTCGCCATCTCCCAGCGGCTGGCGCAGATGATGGGCGGCGCGATCGAAGTCTCCAGCACGCCCGGACGCGGCACCACCTTCAGTTTCGTGATGCCGCTGCGCGAGGGCCACTTGCCCGACCCGTATGCCCTGACCGGAGAGCGGCGCAACTGGCGCGTGCTGTATGCCGACCCCAGGCCGCATTTGCACGATGACGTGGTGCAGCTGGCGGCACGCTGGGGCTGGCGTTGCGACACCGTCGACGCGGCAGCCGGCATCGGCGCCGCGCTGGAGCGCGCCAGCTATGATCTGCTGATCTATGACAGCAGCCTGGCCAACGCTGCGCGCGCAGCCAATGTGCCGCAGCGAATCTGCCTGCGCAGCGGCATTCAGGCCGCGGCCAGCGCGGCCGGTCAGGATCCGGAACTGTTGCGGCCCCTGACCCGTTCCGCCCTGTTCCATGCCCTGGCCGCACAGCCTGGCAAGGCGGCATCGGTTCCAGCCCAGGGCAGCGCGGCAAGCGGTCCGTTCCGAAGCGGCAGCAAGGCCCTGGAAGGCCAGTCGATCCTGCTGGCGGAAGACAATGCGCTCAACCAGCTGGTCGCACGCAGCATGCTGGAAGCGGTTGGCGCCAGCGTTCATATCGCCGAAAACGGCGCGCAGGCGGTCGACTTCCTGCGCAGCGGCCAGCAGCCGGTCGACCTGGTGCTGATGGACGTGCAAATGCCGGTCATGGACGGTTTCAGCGCCACCCAGGCCATCCGCAACGAGCTGGGGCTGGACTTGCCCGTGCTGGCCATGAGCGCCGGCGTCACCCTCGGCGAGCGCGCCGAATGCGACGCGGTCGGCATGAACGGCTTTGTCGCCAAGCCGGTCGACGGGGATGACTTAATTACAACAATATTGCGCTTTGTGCCGGCCAAGGCGCGCAATTGAAATCTATCGAATTGACACAAACGCTATAATTCAAAGGCAGTCATTAAACTTTTGGAAATAAATGGAAAAGCTTCTCCTTGGGGCTACTTTTGCTGCCCTGTCGATGCCGGCGCTTGCCGACACCTTTACAGTCATTGAAAGCCAGCCCCTATCCGAGCTTTGGGTCAATCCCGGTTTTTACTCGTATCACTTCCAGCGTGACAAAGGATTCGACGACACCAATCCCGGTTTCGGCGCCGAATATCGCTTTTCCACAGTTGCTTCCGTAACTGCTGGCCGCTTCCATAACAGCGATCGCCAGATGTCGAATTATGCCGGCGTCTACTACCAGCCCTGGGCCATCGGCCCGGTGCGCCTGGGCGCCGTGGTGGGCGGCTTTAATGGCTACCCGAAGATGCGCGATGGCGGATGGTTCCTTGCGGCAATTCCAGTCATCAGTATGGAATATCAACGCGTCGGCGTTAACTTTGCTATCGTACCTACATACAAGGAACGTTTGCATGGTGCTTTTTCCGTGCAGCTCAAGTTCAAATTGCTGTGATTTAAATGAACAAGCGCGCCTCCATTGAACACTTGCAGTCCAGTTCGCTAAAAGAATTGCAGCGGCTGGCCGGCTTTGTCTGTGGAAAGCCGGTGCCGGCCGAGGCGCTGGAGGATGAGGGGCTGTTGTTCAGCTATTTGCCGGAAAACCATACCGAAGAACAGCATGCCGCGCTGGCCGACCTGGCCAGCTGCCTGCGCACCCAGCAACGCCTGCGCCAGGGCCTGGCCCGCGCCAAGGGTTTCCTCGATGGCTTTGCCGAACATGCGCCGGCCCCGCTCTGGATCAAGGATGCCGCGGGCGACTATGTGATGGGCAGCGGCCTTGAGCAGCAGGATGGCGCGGCACTGGAAAATCCGGACGTCACCAAGACCATGGAGACGACCGACGACGGCAAGCGCCATTGGCTGGTGCATAAATTCCCCATCCATGTGAATGGCGAATCGTTCACTGGCGGCTCGGCAATCGATGTGACTACCGAGGTGGAAAAAGAACGGGCGCTGATCCGCCACGACAATTTCTATGTGCTGCTGTCGCGCCTGAGCGCCCTGATTCCGCGCTCGCGCACGCTGGAACAGCTGTGCCTCGATGCCTGCCGCCTGGCGGCCCACCAACCCAGCCTGGACTGCGCGGCCATCAGCCGCCGCGCCGAGGACGGCACGCTTTATCTGTTTGCCTCCGCCAGCCGTGAGGGCCAGGAGCGCCACTGGAACCCGGGCGAAACCCCGCCCGACTGGCTGGCATCCGAGCTGGCAGCCCATGTGCTGTCCACCGGCCGCGTGCAATCGGGTTCGCGCAAGGGCCACGAAATCGCGTCCTGCATGGCGGTGCCGCTGTTCGTCAACAACCAGCCGTGGGGCGTGGCGACTTTCTATTCGCGCCGCGAGCAGCATTTCGATGCCTTCTACCGCGAACGCGCCGGTGAAT
>JBCNOX010000011.1:0-24763 GCA_039593645.1 Pseudoduganella sp. | reverse complement strand
TGGTGCTGGCCAGGCAGCCTTTTGCCACTTTCGACTTCCACCTGATGGTGGGCCGCAAGGCCTACGACAAGGAACCCAAGCGTTTCGAGGCGATCTGGAACGCGATCGCCAAGGTACGCGCTACCCCTGACTACCAGCGCCTGGAACAGTCGCAGGTGCGACAGCACGAACACGATTGACCGCCGCGCGCATGGCGTAGGCGAAGGCCAGCCCGCTGATATACATCAGGACCCCATACAGGGCGCCGGGCAGGGCGAAAGCATCCTGTTTCAGCACGCTGCTGCCGATCACCATTGCCAGGGTGCCGTTCTGGATGGCCGTCTCGATACCGAGCGTGACCGACTGCTGGCGCGACAGGCGGGCCAGCCAGGCCACCCCGAAGCCGCAGGCCAGCATGGTCACGTTGAGTGCCATCGCAAACGGCGCCAGGGTATGGAAGTTGTCGCGCAAGAGTACCCAGTTCTTCGCTACCGCCGCAATTACAATCAGGATGAACAGGACGGACGCGATCCTGGTGCAGCTTCCTTCGATACGCTGGCCGAGGGCAGGTTTCAGGTGGCGCAGCGTCATGCCGATGGCGACCGGCAAGCCGAGCATCAGCACCATCTGCTTCATCATCGCTCCGACCGGCGCCTCCACCTTCTGGCCGCTGCCTGCAAAATATTCGAGTGCGAAGGACACGATCAGCGGCAGCGTGAAGATGGTCAGCACGCTGGCGACGGCAGTAAAGCTGAGGGCCAGCGCGACGTCGCCGCGGGCGATGTAGGTGAGCAGGTTGGACGTGGTGCCGGTAGGGCAGGCCGCCAGGATCATGAAGCCCACCGCGAAGGCGCCGCCGATGCCCGCCACCTGCAGCATGCCGAAGCAAGCCAGCGGCAGCAGCACGAAGTGGCACAGCACCCCGACCAGCAGTGCGCGCGGCTGCCTCACGATGCGGCCAAAGTCGGCCGGCGTCAGGCCCAGCCCAAGGGAAAACATGATGAAGGCAAGTGCCACGGGCAGCAGCACGGTTGAGACGATGTCTCCTTGCATGGGGAGTCTCCTTGGTGCCCGCCCGCGGCGAGCTTATCGTTGGCCCAATATTGACACGAGCCGGGAGACTCCGGCAACAACCGATCAGACCAGCGGCAGGGCGGTGGTGTCCTTGATGCGCTGCAGGGCGAAGGACGACTTCACATCCAGCACGGCCGGGTGGCGCAGCAGGGTCGCCATCATGAAGCGCGAGAAGTGGTCCATGTCTTCCACGTGCACGCGCAGCAGGTAATCCATTTCACCGGTCATGGCGTAGCACGCCACGACTTCCGGCCATTGTTCGACCGCTACCGCAAAGTCGGCGCGCGGCGAAGTGCCGGACGGGTTCACGCCCAGGGCGCGGGCGTTGCTGTGGGCGGCGGCGTCGCTGTGTTTTTCGAGGCGCACATTGACGTAGGCCAGCAGGCCCAGGCCGATTTTGTCCGGGTCCAGCAGCGCCACGTACTGGCGGATCACGCCTTCCTCTTCCAGGCGCTTGATGCGGCGCAGGCAGGGGGATGGGGAGAGGTTGACTTGCTCCGCGACATCCTGATTGGATAGCCGGCCGTCGGTTTGCAAGATGGACAATATCTTGCGATCCGTTTTATCCAGCGCAATCTTGGTCATAAATTCCTCATTCAGTCGATGTTCTCGCAATATTATTGCTCAATCTGATCAATGTTGGGAAATGTTTGCAATTAAATGTCGCATGCAGGGGACTATACTGTGCGCAATTCTAATAGGGAGACGCACCATGAAATTCACCCCCTGGGAAAACCCCATGCGCACCGACGGCTTCGAGTTCGTCGAGTTCGCGGCACCCGATCCAAAAGCCCTGGGCAAGCTGTTTGAAAACATGGGCTTCACCGCTATCGCCCGTCACCGCCACAAGGACGTGACCCTGTACCGCCAGGGCGATATCAACTTCATCATCAACGCCGAGCAGGATTCCTTTGCCCAGCGCTTCGCCCGCCAGCACGGTCCATCCGTGTGCGCCATCGCGATCCGCGTGGACGATGCGGCCTTCGCGTACAAGCGCGCGCTGGAACTCGGCGCGTGGGGTTTTGACAACAAAACCGGTCCGATGGAGCTGAATATCCCTGCCATCAAGGGCGTGGGCGACTCCCTGCTGTACCTCGTCGACCGCTGGCGCGGCAAGAATTCGCCGGACGGCAAGCCGACCGGCGCCATCGGCGATATCTCGATTTACGATGCGGACTTCGTGGCCATTCCAGGCGCCGAAGCCAATCCGGTCGGCAATGGCCTGACCTATATCGACCACCTGACCCACAACGTGCACCGTGGCCGCATGAAGGAATGGGCCGACTTCTACGAGCGCCTGTTCAACTTCCGCGAAGTGCGCTACTTCGACATCGAAGGCAAGCTGACCGGCCTGAAGTCGAAGGCCATGACTTCGCCTTGCGGCAAGATCCGCATCCCGATCAACGAGTCGTCGGATGACAAGTCGCAGATTGCCGAGTACCTGAACGAGTACCACGGCGAAGGCATCCAGCACATCGCGCTCGGCACCGACCAGATTTATCACTCGGTGCAGGGCCTGCGCGACCAGGGCATCGTGTTCCAGGACACGATCGAGACCTACTATGAGCTGGTCAACCGCCGCCTGCCTAACCATGGCGAGAACGTGGAAGAACTGCGCCGCCTGCGCATCCTGATCGATGGCCATTCGTCGGCTGATTCGAACGAGCGCGAACTGCTGCTGCAGATCTTTACCCAGAACGTGATTGGGCCGATCTTCTTCGAGATCATCCAGCGCAAGGGTGACCAGGGCTTTGGTGAAGGCAACTTCCGCGCGCTGTTTGAATCGATCGAGCTGGACCAGATTCGACGCGGCGTGCTGGACGACCCAAGCAAGACCGCCGCTTAAAACCGGTAAACCAGTGTCTGACCCGCAGGGTCAGACACTATGGCCAGCGGCCGCCGCGTATCAGGTGTCAGACCCTGTGGGTCTGACACCGGTTTACCGGTTTAAAAGAATTCCGGCAGCCCCGCAAATAAGAACAGGGCGCCGTTCTAACTTTGAAGAAGTTTTTGGAGACACACCTGATGAACGCACCCGTCAAGAGCGGCGAGCTATCGCCCGCGCACGACATTACCCTCGACGACAAGTGGACCCTGGAGCGCGGCCGCGCCTTCATGACCGGCACGCAAGCCCTGATCCGCCTGCCGATGCTGCAGCGTGAGCGCGACCTGAAAGCCGGCCTGAACACCGCCGGCTACATCACCGGCTACCGTGGTTCGCCAGTCACCTCGGTCGACCAGACCGCGATGAAGGCCAAGAAGCACCTCGACGCGCACCACGTCAAATTCCACCCCGGCATGAACGAAGACCTGGCGGCGACTGCCGTCTGGGGTACCCAGCAGACCAACCTGTTCGAAGACGCCAAGTACGACGGCGTGTTCGCCATGTGGTACGGCAAGGGCCCTGGCGTTGACCGCTGCGGCGACGTGTTCAAGCACGCCAACAACGCCGGCTCTTCCAAGCACGGCGGCGTGCTGGTGCTGGCAGGCGACGACCATGCAGCGAAGTCGTCCTCCACTGCCCACCAGTCGGACCATATCCTGAACGCCTGCGGCATTCCGGTGCTGTATCCATCGTCGGTGCAGGAATACATCGACTACGGCCTGCACGCCTGGGCGATGAGCCGCTATACCGGCCTGTGGGTGTCGATGAAGTGCGTCACCGACATCATCGAGTCGGGCGCCGTGGTCGACTTCGACCCGGACCGCGTTCAGATCAAGATGCCGGACGACTTCGAGCTGCCGCCGGGCGGCCTGAATATCCGCTGGCCGGACACCGTGCTGGACATGGAAGTCCGCATGAACAGCTTCAAGTGGTACGCCGCACTGGCCTACTGCCGCGCCAATAAGCTGAACAAGATCATCTGGGATTCGCCCAAGCCGAAGATCGGCATCATCACCGCCGGCAAGTCCTACCTGGACACCCGCCAGGCGCTGGCCGACCTGGGCATCGACGAGCAGGCCGCTGCCGACATCGGCATCCGCCTGTACAAGATCGGCATGACCTGGCCGCTGGAAGCGGACGGCGTGCACGAATTTGCCAAGGGCCTGGACGAGATCATCGTTGTCGAAGAAAAGCGCCAGATCCTGGAATACGCGCTGAAGGAAGAGCTGTACAACCTGCCGGACGGCGAGCGTCCACGCGTGGTCGGCAAATTCGACGACACCGGCGAGTGGAGCAACAAGGGCAAGACCGGCCACGGCGACTGGCTGCTGCCTGCGACCTATGAGCTGAACCCGGCCCAGATCGCGCGCGCCATCGCTTCGCGCATCGAACACTATTGCAAGGACCATCCGGTTGCGGCGCGCGTGAAAGAGCGTATCGCCTTCCTGGAAGCCAAGGAAGCGGCGCTGAAAAACCTGCCGGCCAAGGCTAACCCGGAGACGGACCGTATCCCTTACTTCTGCTCCGGCTGCCCGCACAATTCCTCGACCAAGGTGCCGGAAGGTTCGCGCGCCATGGCGGGTATCGGCTGCCACTATATGGTGCTGTGGATGGACCGCGAAACGTCCACCTTCACCCATATGGGCGCGGAAGGCGTGACCTGGGTCGGCCAGGCGCCGTTCACCAACGAGAAGCATGTCTTCACCAACCTGGGCGACGGTACCTACTTCCACTCCGGCATCCTGGCGATCCGCGCTGCCGTGGCGGCGAAGGTGAACATCACCTACAAGATCCTGTACAACGACGCCGTGGCAATGACCGGCGGCCAGAACGTGGACGGCCCGCTGGACCCTGGCATGATCTCGCGCCAGATCGCTGCGGAAGGCGTGACCCCGATCATCGTGGTCACCGACGATCCTGAGAAGTATCCGGACGATTACAACTGGGCGCCGGGCGTCACCGTGCGCCACCGCTCCGAGCTGATGGACGTGCAGCGCGAGCTGCGCGACAAGCCGGGCGTGTCTGCCATGATCTACGACCAGACCTGCGCTTCGGAGAAGCGGCGCCGCCGCAAGAAAGGCGAATATCCTGACCCGGCCAAGCGCGCCGTGATCAACGAAGCGGTCTGCGAAGGCTGCGGCGACTGCTCCGTGCAGTCGAACTGCCTGTCCGTGGAGCCGCTGGAAACTGAACTGGGCCGCAAGCGCCAGATCAACCAGTCCAGCTGCAACAAGGACTTCTCCTGCGTGAACGGCTTCTGCCCGTCCTTCGTGACGGTGGAAGGCGGCGGCCTGAAAAAGCCGAAGAAAGCTGCAGCGGGCGGCGGTGAAGTGCCGGCCCTGCCATCGCCTGTACTGCCTTCGACCGCCAACCCATACGGCATCCTGATCACCGGCATCGGCGGTACCGGCGTGGTGACCGTGGGCCAGATCCTGGCCGTGGCGGCGCACGTTGAAGGCAAGGGCGCGATCGTGCTGGACATGTCCGGCCTGGCCCAGAAGGGCGGCCCGGTGATGTCGCACGTGCGCCTGGCCGACAAGCAGTCCGACCTGCACTCGACCCGCGTCGGCACCGGCAGCGCCGACCTGGTAATCGGCTGCGACCAGATCGTGACCGCATCGAAAGACGCGCTGTCGCGCATGGGCGAAGGCCGCACCTACGCAGCCATCAACTCGACCGGCGCCACCACCGCGGCCTTCGTGAAGAATCCTGACTGGCAGTTCCCAGGCACTTCTTCGCAGGCCGAAATCAAGCGCGCCTGCGGGGAAGCCAATGTGGACTTCGTCGACGCCGGCAAGATCGCCACCGCGCTGATGGGCGACTCGATCGCCACCAATATGTTCATGCTGGGCTACTCGTTCCAGAAAGGCCATGTGCCGCTGTCGGAAGCCTCGCTGATGAAGGCGATCGAACTGAATGGCGTCTCGGTGCCGTTCAACAAGGCCGCCTTCAACTGGGGCCGCTACTGCGCGCACGACACCGCAGCGGTGACCAAGCTGGCCACGCCGGCAACCGTGATCGAATTCAAGCGCACCCAGACGCTGGAAGAGATCATCGCCAAGCGCGTGGAACTGCTGACCGCCTACCAGGATGCCGCATACGCCAAGCAGTACAGCGATTTCGTGGCGCAGGTACAGGCAGCGGAAAGCGCGTTGGGTTCGAAGAAGCTGACCGAAGCCGTGGCCCGCTACTTCTACAAGCTGATGGCCTACAAGGACGAGTACGAAGTGGCGCGCCTGCACAGCGACCCGGCCTTCCGCGAAAAGATCGCCAATATGTTCGAAGGCGACTACAAGGTGAAGTTCCACCTGGCGCCGCCGCTGTTCGCGAAGAAGGACAAGGAAGGCCACCTGGTCAAACAGGAATTCGGTCCATGGATGCTGAAGGCCTTCAGCGTGCTGGCCAAGTTCAAAGGCCTGCGCGGCACCGCCTTCGACATCTTCGGCTACACCGCAGAGCGCAAGATGGAACGCGCCCTGATCGGCGAATACCGCAAGACCGTGGAAGGCCTGCTCGGCAAGCTGACTGCCGATAACCTGGGCACCGCAGTGGCGATCGCGCGCATCCCTGAAGACATCCGTGGCTACGGCCACGTCAAGGAGCGCCACCTGAAGGCAGCCAAGCAGAAGGAAGCTTCGCTGCTGGCCGAGTTCAGCAAGCCTGCAGCCGTAACGCACGCAGCCTGATTCCAGGCCGCATATAAAGGCCGGGCTAGTCCCCGGCTTTTTTCATAAGCATCTGCAAAATCATTCGTTCAGTAATAAACACGGCCTTGATAAGGTGGCGCCTCTTCTTAAGGGGACCACTTCAATGCAGACAAAATTCAAATTGAAACCGCTGGCGGCGGGAGCTTTCGTTATGCTGGCCGGTGTTGCGCAAGCCCAGGAAGCCGCAGCGCCGGCAGCCGTCGTGATTACCGGCTCGCGCATTCCGCGCGCCAGCCTGGAAGGCCCGTCGGCCGTCACCGTCATCACTGGCGAGGACATCACTAAACAAGGCTTCAAGAACGTCTTCGACGCGCTGACCAACCAGTCGCAGAACAGCGGCTTTGTGCAGGGCGCGGACTACGGCAATACCTTCACCCCATCGGCCAACGCCATCAGCCTGCGCGGCCTGGGTCCGAACCACACGCTGGTGCTGCTGAACGGACGCCGCCTGGCCGATTTCCCGATCGCGTATGAAGGCACGGTCAACTTCACCAACCTGGCCAACATCCCATCGAGCGTGGTGGAGCGCATCGAGATCCTGAGCGGCGGCGCATCGGCCGTCTACGGCTCGGACGCGATTGCGGGCGTGGTCAACATCGTCCTGAAGAAGCAGGCCAACGGCTACGACATCAACCTCAAGGCCGGCACCACCACGCGCGGCGGTGGCGGCGACAAGCGCCTGCAATTCACCGGCGGCCAGAGCTTCGACAAACTGAACACGCTGTTCAGCGTTGAATTGCTGGAGCGCGATCCACTTTGGAGCGCCGACCGCGACTTCATGGCCAGCAAGACCGGCGTGGCGCCGACCTCCGTCCTGGCACGCAAGAATGTCAGCACCGGCAAATACATCGACCTGGGCGATACCTGCTCTTCGGTCGGTGACCTGTTTGGCGGCAGCACCGTCAAGTATACGGCCAAGGCTGGCAGCTACTGCGCCAGCCCGAAAGTCGGCCCGACCTATTGGACCGTCCAGACCAGGAACAGCAGCCAGAACCTGTTCGGAAGCGCCAATTACGAGCTGTCCGACAGCACCACGCTGTTTGCCGAAGCCCTGTACGGCAACAACCGCAGCAGCAACAACACGCGCGGCCCGTCCTGGACTTCGCGTTCGGCCACCGACAGCTATTTCTGGAACCAGAACACCAGCCGCTATGAGGCCTGGAGCCGCTACATCTCGCCGGAAGAAATGGGCGGCGTGGAGCGCTACAACCGCCGCTGGGACGACCAGGCAGCCTCGCTGTCGCTCGGCGTACGCGGCCAGATCCCGAACACCTCCTGGAACTATGAGGCCGGCTACACCGCCTCGCAGTACAAGAGCCAGAACCATACCCAGCGCGCGCTGGCCGGTATCGACAACTTCTTCCTCGGCCCGCAACTGGGTGTGAACGCCAGCGGCGCCGCCATCTTCGCTCCCGATCCGGCGCGCCTGACCAGGCGCCTGACGCCAGCCGAGTTCAATTCCATCACCGGCGAATCGGTCAGCGACGACAAGTCCTGGACCAATACCCTGAGCCTGACCGCCAACGGCGAAGCCTTCAACCTGCCGGCCGGCCCGGTCAAGGTAGCCGCGGTGGCGGAACTGGGCAAGCAGGGCTTCTCCAACGTGCCGGACCCGCGCATCAACCAGGGCTATTTCAACACGCTGGTGCCGTCGGACGTCACCGCCGGCACCCGCAAGCGCTACGCCATCGGCGCCGAAGCCAGCATCCCGTTAGTGAAAACGCTGTCCGGCACGCTGGCTGGCCGCTACGACCATTACTCCTTCGCTGGCCGCGACGACGGCAAATTCACTTACAACGGCGGCCTGGAATGGCGCCCAGCAACGCAGTTCCTGTTGCGCGGGAACTATGCCACCAGCTTCCGCGCGCCGGACATGAACTACATCTACAAGGCGCGCGGTACCGGCTACTACTCGTCCACTACCGATTACTACCGCTGCGCCAAGGCTGGCCAGCCGGTAGCGGACTGCGACTTCGCCAACTATTCGCCGGGTGCGGACTACGTGCAGACCGGCAGCAAGGACCTGCGCTCGGAGAAAGGCCGCTCGGCCGGCCTGGGCGCCGTCTGGTCGCCCAGCGCCGACTTCGACGTCACGCTGGACTACTGGAAGATCCGCATCGACGACCTGGTCACCAACCTGAGCGCCGACAAGCTGCTGCGCGACGAAGCCGATTGCCGCATCAAGGGCGACCTGACTTCGCCAACCTGCGCCGATGCGATCCGCCGCATCGTCCGTTATGCCGACAATGCGCTGAACAAGCCGGGCGAGATCAGGCAGATCCTGGTCAACCCGATCAACGCCGCATCCACCAAGGTAAGCGGCATCGACCTGTCGGCCAAGTACGTGCTGCGCACTACGGCGTACGGCAACTTCATCACCAAGGTGAATTACTCGAAGACGCTGAAACAGGAATCGCGCCAGTTCGCCGGCGATCCACTGAACAACGACAAGGACGACCTGGGCAACTACGACTGGCGCGACAAGCTGAATGCCAGCCTGACCTGGAATGCGGGCGACTGGTCGAATACCGTGTTCCTGCAGCGCTACGGCAAGGTGCCCAACGGCGCCGGCGATGCCTGGCTGACGCCGACCACCCTGGCCAATGCCAGCTCGGTGTACAAGCTGAACAAGCGCGCCACCGTGTCGCTGGCGGTGAACAACCTGTTCAACCGCGTCAAGCATGACGAGAGCGGCGGCTGGCCGTATTACCCGGTCGGCAATTACAGTCCGGCGGGCCGCCAGGTCTGGCTTGAGCTGAATTACCATTTTGGCTCTTAACCTGTTGTAAATACTGATTAGAATATTTACAATCAATTAGTTACTCCATAGAATCGTTGGATGCAATAATTCTATGGAGTGCATCATCGAAACTGCCATCCCTTCGCAGTCGGCCGTGCTGGCCGAACTGACCCGTCCCACCAAGGCCTACCAGCGCAGCGCGCGCCTGGCAGTAGCGGGCTTGCTGGTCTTCGTATTGTTGTATTTCGGCCTTGCGGGCTGGTTCCTGTTCAGTGCCTGGCGTCTGGTGCAAGCCAGCCAGCACGGCGGGAACGGTTTCGCCAACTGGTGTGCCGCCATCGTGGCCGTGCTGCTGGCGATCGTCATGCTGAAGGCCATCTTCGCCGTGCGCCACTCGATGTCGCCCGGCATGGTGGAAGTCAAGCCAGAAGAGCAGCCGCGCCTGTTCAAGTACCTGATGGAGCTGGCCGATGCGGCCGGCGCCCCGCGCCCGCACCGGGTCTTCCTCTCCAACCGCGTGAACGCCGCGGTGTTCTATGACCTGTCGCTGCTCAACCTGATTTTCCCTTCGAAGAAAAACCTGGAAATCGGCCTGCCGCTGGTAAACGCCATGCCGCTGGGCGAACTGCGCGCGGTGCTGGCGCACGAATTCGGCCATTTCGCGCAACGCTCGATGGCGGTGGGGCGCTGGGCCTACGTGGCGCAGCAAGTGGTGCAGGAGATGGTGGCGCGCCGCGATAAGCTGGACGATCTGATCGAAGGCTTTGGCCGCCTGGATATCCGCCTGCGCCTGGTAGCCTGGGTGCTGCAGGTCATTGTCTGGTCGCTGCGTTCGCTGGTGGAGCAGGCCTTCCGCCTGGTGGTGTTGATGCAAAGGGCGCTGTCGCGCGAGATGGAAATGCAGGCCGACCTGGTGGCCGTGTCGCTGACCGGCAGCGATGCCCTGATTCATGCGCTGCACCGCCTGGGCGCGGCAGACGACGCCTGGGAGCGTACCGTCGGTTTCGTGTTCGGCGAATATGGTTCCGGCCGCGCCACCGTGGATGCCTTCGCCGTCCAAAGCCATGTCACGGCACGCATGGCCGGCATCCTGGATGACCCCTACTACGGCAAGGTGCCGCCGCTGCCGGCGCAGCAACCGGAACAGCACCGCCTGTTCAAGGCGGAACTGGGGCAGCCGCCGCGCATGTGGCAGACCCACCCGCAAAACCACGAACGCGAAGAGAATGCCAAACGACGCTACCTGGCCGCCGCAATCGACCAGTCCAGCGCCTGGTCGCTGTTCGACGATGCAGCCGGCCTGCGCCAGCGCATGACGGTCCATCTGCTTGAAGGGCAGGAGGGCAAGGCCGAACCGGTCGAGCTGGAAGACAGCCTGAAACGCCTGGCCAAGGAATATCGCCGCGAACATTTCCAGAGCCGCTATTGCGGCGTGTACTTTGGCCGCTCCCTCACCCGCCATGCGGCGCAGGCGGCGGAACTGCGTGCTGTCCGCAATGCCCAGCCAGCCGCCGAAGCCAGCGCGCTGTATCCGGTTTCGCTCAAGGACGACGTGCGCCAGTTGCGCCAGTTGCAGGAAGAGCGCGCGCAACTGTCGGCGGTGATCAACGGCCATGCCAAGGTGCAGGGCAATCGCGTGCAGCTGGGCGGTGAAGCGTACCGCGTCAACCAATTGCCGGCAGCGCTGCAGCGCACCGACCAACGCATCGCACAACTCGAGGACAAGCTGCGCCGCCATGACGCCACCGTGCGCGCCTGGCACTATGCCGCTGCGGTCAAACTGGGCGAAGGCTGGCCGGCCTACCTGGATAGCTTGCTCGACGTCCTGCATTACGCTGAACATAGCGCGGCCAACCTGCGCGATGCCTGGGGCCTGGTGCTGAATACCCGCGCGGTAGTGACTGCCGTGGCGCGCCAGAGCGAAAGCAATATCCGCCGCCTGATTGCCGATTGCAGCAGCCTGTACGTGGTGCTGGACGAAATCTATCGCGGCAACGGCGCGGTGCAGCTCGATCCACAGTTGATGGAACGGCTGGAGATGACGGACAGCTGGCAGGTCACGCTGCAGAAGTTCACGTTGCCGCCGGTCTCGCGCGACAACATCAACGATTGGCTGCAAGCGGCCGCCAACTGGACCTCCCACACCAGCAACTGGCTGGGCGCCCTGCGTGCGGCGGTGCTGGAGCAAATGCTGGTCAGCGAAACCCTGCTCGCCAGCCATGCGCGCAGCGGCGCTCCGATCACCCAGGCGCCGCCAGCGTGCCAGGTTCCGAAGACGTACAGTGTGCTGCTGGCCGGCAGCGAGCGCAAACTGCAAACTTCGCTGGACTGGTGGTCGCGCTTCCAGCGTGCCGACGGCTGGTTTGCCGGCGGCGCGCGCCTGGCAGTTGCCGGCGGCGTCGTGGTCAGCGTGCTGGGCATGGGCATGGCGCTCGGCACGTCGACCGTCATGGTCTACAACGGCCTGGGGACGTCGGTGCGCGTGACGATCGACGGTAATTCGAAGCTGATCGCCCCGGGCCAGCACACCACCATCGATGCCAGTGCGGACGAGCAGCATCTGGTTGAGACACACCTGCTGGATGGCCGGCTGCTGGAGAGCTTCCGTCCCCGCGACGGCTCTGACCAGTCGGTGTACAACGTCGCTGGCGGCACCGTGATGGCAACCGGCATCGTTCATTACGGCGGCCCTGGCAATGAGGAGAACACCGTACTTGGGGCGCCGCGCTGGTTCGACACCGACGCCGACGTGCTGTTCGAAGAACCGCCAAAATCGGTCAGCAGCAAGAGCAAGAAATGGCGCAAAGTTCTCGCCGCGGCATCGGGCATGGAGCCGGAGTCGCTGACTGGACTGGTCAAGGACGACGCACAGCGCAAGGCCATGGTGCTGGCCCATGCACGCTGGGATGACATCAAGCTTCCGGCCACTTACACGTGGCTGACGATGGCGCACGAAGCCGGCGCAGGCGACGTGCTGATGCAGCGCCTGAAGGAAAATCCGGAAAACGTCCAGCTGCGCCGCGCCGAGCAGGGGGTTGCCAACGAATCCCCGGAGATCTGTGCCACCGCGCGCGAACGCTCCAGCCAGCGACCGGATGACGGCGACCGGCTTTACCTGGCGTTGCGCTGCGGCCAGGCGGCCAGCAAAGAGGAGATTGCGGCAGCGCGGGCACGTTTCCCCGGCAACGCCTGGTTGACTTATCTGCAGGCACGTACGCTGCTCGATCACGGCGCCTGGGACGAGGCGCTGGAGCCGTTGCGCGCGGTGCAGGGCAAGCTGCCATACGAGAATGCCGAGATGCAGATGCAGCTTGAGCGTCTGCAGCGGCTGTTGGATGGCCAGGTCAGGAACCGGGACTTGCCCGAGGGCTCGCGTGTCGCTGCCCTGGTGCAGATGGAGCGTGCCGCGGACGATCCGTACGGCGCGCTCGCGCGCGGCGAGCTGGCCAAGGCGCTGGCCGCGAGCAGCGGCGATCCGGGGCAGGCCGCCCGCATGCGCCGGCTGGTCGGCGCCTCGGACGGCGCCAGCGCGGCCCAGGTACAGGCTGCGCTGGATGAGCCGGTGACAAACGGTATCGACCAGGTGACCTTGCTGGTCAGCGCCGCACTGGCGCTGCGCCATGGCCGCGATACCGAGCCATATTGGGCCCAGGCGAAGTCGATGCGTGAATACGCACCGCGCCTGCGACGCTTCATCGAAGCCGCCAAGGCCGGCAAATACCAGGAGGCCGAGATGGAGCTGGGCGCCATGCAGATGGAGGCCCGCGCGCTGGCCTATGCAGCCGGCGTGGTGGCGGCTGGAGACGCTGCGCCGGCCCGCTGGCGCAAGACTGCACGCCTGGTGCTGTTCGCGCCTGAGCGCCCATACCTGCGTTCTTGAAGCGCACTATAATGCTCCGGCGCTTTTCAACAACCGCCGGAGCATAAAGATGATTCGTACCGCCGTACTGCTTTCCCTGATTGCCGCTTTCCCGCTGGCCCAAGCCGCCCCTGACCTGAGCACGGTCGCCGAACGCTCCGGCTTCCAGGCCACGGGCCGCTACGACGAGGTACAGCGCCTGTGCGGCGATTACCAGAAGGCTTATCCCAAAGCAGTGCGCTGCTTCTCCTTCGGCGAAACGCCGGAAGGCCGGCCGCTGCTGGCGCTGGCGGTCTCGCGTACCGGGGCGCTGACTGCCGCGGCGGCCATGCAGCGCAAGCTGCCGGTGCTGCTGGTGCAGGGCGGCATTCACGCCGGCGAGATTGACGGCAAGGATGCCGGATTCTGGGCCTTGCGTGAAGCGCTGGACGGCAAGGCTGCCGCCGGCGCGCTGGACAAGCAGGTAGTCCTGTTCATCCCGGTCTTCAACGTCGATGGCCATGAACGCTTCGGCAAGAACAACCGCCCCAACCAGCGCGGCCCGGTTGAAATGGGCTGGCGCGTCACGGCGCAGAACTACAACCTCAATCGCGACTACGTGAAGGCCGATGCGCCTGAAATGCAGGCCATGCTCAAGCTGGTCAACGAATGGGACCCGCTGGCCTACGTCGACCTGCATGTGACCGATGGCGCCAAGTTCCAGCCCGATGTCTCGATCCAGGTCGAACCGGTGCACGGCGGCGACGCGGCGCTGCTCCCGCTGGGCAAGGAGCTGCGCGACAACGTCATGGCCGACCTGCGCAAGCAGGGTTCCGATCCGCGCCATTTCTACATTTCCTTCGACAAGACGGACCAGCCGGATTCCGGCTTTGTCGACAGCATGGCCACGCCGCGCTTCTCTACCGGCTACTTCCCATTGCGTAACCGCTTTGCCATGCTGGTGGAAACCCATTCGTGGCGCGATTACCCGCACCGCGTGAAGGTGACCCGCAACACCATCGTCTCGCTGATGGAACAGTTCGCGCAGCACGGCGCGGCCTGGGCCAAGGCTGCGGCGGAAGCCGACTTGCGCGCCGCCAGGCTGGCCGACATGCCGCTCAGCTACAAAACCACCGATCGCACCGAGATGATCGAGTTCCCGGGCTACGAATACAGCCGCACCCCTTCCGACGTATCGGGCGGCACCTGGACCAGGTATGACGAGTCCAAGCCGCAGAAATGGACCGTGCCGCTGCGCGACGAAGTGGTGCCGGACGTTATGGTCAAGGCGCCAGCCGGCGGCTATCTGGTGCCGGCCGCACAAGCGGCGCTGGTGGAAGCAAAGCTCAAATTGCACGGCATCGGCTACAAGCGCCTGGAGCAGGCGCCGGGCAAGGTGGCGGTGGAAGCGTTCCGCGCCGACGAAGCCAAGCTGACCGCAACTTCCTTCGAGGGCCACCAGCTGGCGAGCTGGAAGGGCGCCTGGAAGGCGGAGCAGCGCGAAGTCGGCAAGGGTTCCCTGTTCGTGCCGATCGCCCAGCCGAAATCGCGCCTCGTGATGACCATGCTGGAGCCGGCCGGCGCCGATTCGCTGGCGGCCTGGGGCTTCTTCAACAACTACCTGGAGCGCAAGGAGTATATGGAGGAGTATGTGGCAGAGGAGGCCGCGCGTGAAATGCTGGCCGCCGACCCGGCACTCGCAGCCGCCTTCAAGGCCAAGCTGGAAAGCGACCCGGCCTTCGCCAAGAGCCCGCGCGCGCGCCTGGACTTCTTCGCGCGCCGCCACGCCACCTGGGATGAGCGCCACAACCTGTACCCGGTGTACCGCACAGCCCTTGTTTACTAAACTCCCTGAAACATCGCCGTTTCTGTCACTTTCGATTGCGAGGAAAGATCGGGTAAAGGTATAACAGCAGCATCATAAAAGGAGACACCATGGGTATCCGACCTTTCGTGGCGCTGTTTACCGCAACACTGCTGGCCGCCGCTGCGCAAGCGGCGCCGGCGGGCAGTCCGGCTGCCGCCGTCAACGTGTTTATCGGCACTGGCGGCGACGGCCACACCTTCCCCGGCGCCACGCGCCCCTTCGGCATGGTGCAGCTTAGCCCGGACACCCAGGTACGGCACTTCCGTCAAAGCTACCCATGGGCGGCCGGCTACCGCTACGAGGACAACTCCATCCTCGGCTTCTCCCACACCCATTTCTCCGGCAGCGGCCACTCCGACCTGGGCGACATCCTGCTGATGCCATACAGCGGCGACACCAAGCTGGAACCGGGCTACCCGGAACGCCCCTTCAGCGGCTACCGCTCCCGCTTCCGTCATGAAGATGAACGCGCGGAGCCTGGCTACTATGCCGTGCGCCTGCAGGACCACGACGTCGATGTCGAACTGACGGCCAGCGAACGGGTTGGCCTGCACCGCTACCGCTACGCCAAGGGGGCGCAGGCGAAGTTGATCCTCGACCTGCGCCAGAGTATCTACGACTACGCCGGCAAGAACCTGTGGTCGTCGCTGCGACTGCGCGACAGCACCACCATTACCGGCATGCGCATCACGCGCGGCTGGGCGCCTGGCCGCCAGGTCTACTTTGCGATGAAACTGTCGCGTCCCATGACCGGCCACACCCTGGTCAATCGCGAGGAGGGCGTCGAATACAAGGGCTTTGCCGGCCCGGGCAAGACCCCGGCCGACAAGGTGCAGGCGGAAGGCAAGGCGCTGGTGGCCGCGCTCGATTTCGGCGCGCCGGATGATGGCACGCTGCTGGTGAAGGTTGCGCTGTCCGGCGTCAGCGAGGACGGTGCACTCGCGAATCTGGAGGAAATGCCAGGCTGGGACTTCGACGCCGAACGCCAGCGCGCAAGCACTGCCTGGAACGATGCACTTTCCGCTGTCGCCATCGACGCGCCGGCCGACATGCGCACCATGGTGTATACGAGCCTGTACCACGCCATGCTGGCCCCAAGCCTGTTCATGGACCGCGACGGTAAATACCGTGGCCCGGACAACCAGGTGCACCAGGCCAAAGGCTTCCGCTACCACTCGACATTCTCGTTGTGGGACACCTACCGCGCCCTGCATCCCTTGCTTACGCTGGTGCAGCCGGAACAGCGCAATGCCGACTTCGTCAACTCGCTGGTGGCTTCACGCCAGCATAGCCCGCACGGCATCCTGCCGGTCTGGGCCTTCCATGGCCTGGAGACCTGGTGCATGATTGGCTACCACGCGGTACCGGTGATCGCCGACGCCTACATGAAAGGCATCAAAGGCATCAATGCCGATGAAGCACTGGCGGCCATGGTTGCCAGCGCCGATTACGGACCCTACGGCGGCCTTGAGCACTACAAGAAGCTGGGCTATGTGCCGATCGACCTGGAGCCGGAAGCTGCCTCCAAGACGGTTGAATATGCCTTCGACGACTGGACCATCGCCCGCATGGCCGAAAAGATGGGCAGGAAAGACGTGGCAGCGCGCTTCTACCAGCGCGCGCAGAACTACCGCAACGTATTCGACACCAGGACGGGCTTCGTCCGCGCCCGCAAGTCGAGTGGCGAGTTCCGCGCGCCTTTCAACCCGGTGCAGTCGAACTTCGGCAGCGACTACACCGAGGGCAGCGCCTGGCAGTATTCCTGGTACATGCCGCACGATAACGCTGGCCTGGTCGGCATGCTGGGTGGCGACGCCGGCCTGCAGTCGAAAATCGACCAGGTGTTCGACGCCAAGGTCGACGAGAATGTCTACGCCCACATGGAAGACATCTCCGGCCTGATCGGCCATTACGCGCACGGCAACGAGCCGTCGCATCACGTGGCCTACTTATACAACTTCGCAGGCGCACCATGGAAAACGCAAGCGCGCCTGACGCAGATTGTCGCCAGCCAGTACCACAACAAACCCGATGGACTGGCGGGCAATGACGACCTGGGGCAGATGTCGGCCTGGCTGGCCTTCACCGCCCTGGGCTTCTATCCGGTGGCGCCGGGCAGTAATGAATATGTGATCGGCCGGCCCTTCGTTGACAAGGCGGTGCTGAACCTGCCGAACGGGAAGCGCTTCAGCATCCGCGCCGAGGGACTGTCTGCCACGAATGCCTATGTCGGCAGCGTCGGGCTGAACGGCAAGCCGCTGGCGCGCACTTTCCTGCGCCATGAAGACATCATGGCCGGCGGCGAACTGGTATTCCGCATGCAAGCCGCGCCGAACAAGGAATGGGGCCGCGAGCTCAGCGCGCGCCCGTACAGCCAGACTGGATACACCCAATGAAGACAATTGCCTTTGCCCTGACCATCGTCTGCGCGACGGCTCCCGCTGCAGCCCAATTTGTCGGCAAGATCAGCGACCCGGTCGAATGGGTCAACCCCTTGATGGGCACCTCCAGCAAGCCGGAAATGTCGAACGGGAATACCTATCCCGCCATCGCGGTCCCCTGGGGCATGAACCTGTGGACGCCGCAGACCGGCAAGATGGGCAACGGCTGGACCTACCAGTACGAGACCGACAAGCTGCGCGGCCTGAAACAGACGCACCAGCCATCGCCCTGGATGAACGACTACGGCCAGTTCTCCGTCATGCCGGTGACCGGCGCCAAGCGCTTCATCGAAGACGACCGCGCCAGCGCGTTCTCGCACAAGGCTGAAACGTCCAAGCCTTATTACTACAGCGTCTACCTGGCGGACGCCAACGTCACCGCTGAATTGACGCCCACCGAACGCGCCGCCCAGTTCCGCTTCACCTTCCCGGAATCGGACCAGAGCTATGTGGTGGTGGATGCCTTTGACAAAGGCTCCTACGTCAAGATCATCCCGGAGCAGCGCAAGGTCATAGGCTACAGCACGCGCTACGCGCGCGGCCCGTTGCCCTCCAACTTCCGCCTGTACTTCGTGATGGTGTTCGACAAGCCCTTTTCCTCCACCGACGTATGGCGCGGCAAAGAACTGGTGGAAGGTGCGCTTGAGATGGACAGCCAGCACAGCGGCGCCATCGTCGGCTTCAAGACCAGGCGCGGCGAGCAAGTGCACATGAAGGTCGCGTCTTCCTTCATCAGCCCCGAGCAGGCGGAATTGAACCTGCAGCGCGAACTCGCCAACGACGATTTCGACACCACGCGCGCCCGCGCCAAGGCGGCCTGGAACCGCGTGCTGTCGAAAGTGGAAGTGGAGGGCGGCAGCATCGACCAGATGCGCACCTTCTATTCGAGCCTGTACCGCATGGTGCAGTTCCCGAACAAGATGTATGAGATCGACGCCGCCGGCCAGCCGGTGCACTGGAGTCCTTACAACGGCAAGGTATTGCCGGGCTACCTGTTTGCCGGCACGGGCTTCTGGGACACCTTCCGTGCCCTGTATCCCTTCCTGAACCTGGTTTACCCATCGATCAACCGCGAAATGCAGGCCGGCCTGGCCAATGCCTATCGCGAGGGCGGCTGGCTGCCTGAGTGGTCGAGCCCCGGCTATGCAGACATCATGGTCGGCAACAATTCGGCCTCTGTGGTGGCGGACGCCTGGATCAAGGGCAGCCGCAGTCCCGACATCGAAACCCTGTGGCAAGCGCTCAAGCACGGCGCCGACAATGAAGGGCCGGTCAGCGCCGTGGGCCGCGCCGGCGTGCAGTACTACAACGAGCTTGGCTACGTGCCCTACGACGTCAAGATCAACGAGAACGCCGCCCGCACGCTGGAATATGCCTACGACGACTTTGCGATCTACCAGTTGGGCAAGGCGCTCGGCAAGCCGGATTCGGAAATCGGCATCTACGCCCAGCGCGCCATGAACTACAAGAAGCTGTTCGACCCTGAGACAGGCCTGATGCGCGGCCGTAACAGGGATGGCAGCTTCCAGTCGCCATTCAATCCCGTCAAATGGGGCGACGCCTTCACGGAAGGGAATAGCTGGCACTACACCTGGTCGGTATTCCACGACATCGATGGCCTGGTCAAGCTGATGGGCGGCCGCGCCGCCTTCGTCGACAAGCTGGATACCGTGATGAGCATGCCGCCTGTGTTCGACGAAAGCTATTACGGCTCCGTGATTCACGAAATCCGCGAGATGCAGGTAGCAAACATGGGCCAGTATGCCCACGGCAACCAGCCGATCCAGCACATGCTTTACCTGTACAACTATGCAGGCGCGCCGTGGAAGTCGCAATACTGGATCCGCGAGACCCTGAACCGCATGTACAAGCCGACGCCTGACGGCTACTGCGGCGATGAGGATAACGGCCAGACCTCGGCCTGGTATGTGTTTTCGGCGCTTGGCTTCTATCCGGTCACGCCGGCAGTCGGGCAGTACGTGGTTGGCGCACCGCTGTTCCGGCACGCCACGGTGCACCTGGAGAACGGCAAGCAGGTTCGCATCAACGCGCCGGCCAACAGCGCGACGGCGCGCTACATCCGTGCCGCGAAACTGAATGGCCGCCCGCTGCAGCGCAACTGGCTGGGCCACGACGAGCTGCTGCGCGGCGCCACCTTCGATGTCGAGATGTCGGCGCAGCCAAACCAGCAGCGCGGCATAGCACCGGCCGACGCACCGTATTCCTTCTCGCGCGCCGAAACGGCGGCTACTGCGCAGAAACGATAGTGTCGATCATCTGCTGGGAATAGACATCGCCTTTAGCTTCGGTGGCCAGCATCATGGAGCGCCACAGGGGGACGATGCCGACGCCCAGCTTGTCGAAGCGCGCCAGGCCACAGGCATAAATGCCGTCGTAGGTATCGATTGCGCCACCGAGCTTCTCGCACTTTTCAACCTGCTTCGTGCGGTATGCCCCAACCGATGCCTCGCTCCACACGCCGGTCTGGAGCAAGGCATCGAGGGCCATGGCCTCCGCGCCGCCCTCATGGATCCACGGGCCCTCGTTCTCGCCCATGCCGCCGCGCGTTACCGCCATTTGCCATACATGCGCCATCTCATGTGCCACGTTCATGGTTGCGTACTCGCGCAGTTTCGGATGATCGGTCAGCAGCAGCTTGCCTTCCACCCGGTAGGCAACCTGGCCTTGACCCATAATGGCGCCACCTTTCATCGAAAAGCCAGGAGACTCGAAGTTGTCCACCGAGACCATGATCAGCAGATCGTCTTTCAATTGGCGTTGGTAAGCCTTCTCGTAATAGGTCGAGGTCTTTGCTCCGATTTCGAGGATCGTCTCGCGCAGCCATTGCGGGGTTTGTGGATCCATCACGATCTTTGCGGCGCCGGCAGCTACAGCCTGCGCCGGGCCGAAATAGGCATAGCCACGGCTGCCATCGGGCGCCAGGCGGTTAGCCGGCGGTGTGATCACATTTTCCTTGTTCATGCCGGCAAAGCGGAAGCTGGCAAACATCGGGACCATGTTCTTGCCTTGCTCGACATCGCCCTGCAAATGGCCCAGGTAAATTGCCCTGCCACCGTCGCTGAACCTGTTGAAGGAGGTATAGTCCTTCGGCGCAAATGGGGTATAGGTCTTGATTTCAACGCTGGCCTCGGTGAATGCGCGGCGCTTTGCAGACTCGATGATGTTCGATTCAGCGTCTGTTCTCAGCCCCAGTCCAGGAGTCAGGATCTTCCACGCCCGCTGCCGGTATTCGCCGACCACGTCAAATTTAAGCGCGGTCACGGGGCGCGCAAATCGGTAATCGACGCGCCATAAGTCGGCGCTTACATGGCGCACATCGATTGTGACGGCAACGCCGGCCTTTTCCCCGGCATGCGCATGCGCGAGACACAATATCAAAAGGCCCGCACACAGGCCAATAAGTCGACGCATGGAATGGATCCCTTCGTAGAGAACGAAAGAAGCCATTCTAATTCGAATTGCAAATTAAGTAACTATTCCGGGTGTAAGGCGGTACAATCCAAGGATGCTGCCACTCGAGACAATACAATCCGCGCCGCCAAGCCAAAGACTGCACCTGATACTGCTTGGTGTAGAAAACGTCGCCGCGTCGGTGGGCTTTTACGAGTCCCTGGGCTGGCAAAAGTCGCCCGCCGGGAACGACGATTTTGCAAAGTTCGACCTGGGCGGCTATGCATTGTGTCTGCTTTCGAGGCAGTCATTCGCCAGCGACGCCATGGCGCCGAGCGCGGAAGGAACGGGGTTCTCGGGCATTGGCCTGGTCTACCTGGCGCGAACGGCCGACGAAGTGCCGCGCGTGCTGGCAAGGGCCGAGGCGGCCGGTGGCTTGATCGTGAAGCCGGCGACGAAGACCGATTGGGGCATCGCCGGCTATTTCAAAGACCCGGACGGGCATCTGTTCGAAGTCAACTTCGAAGATGGCTGGGTCTTTGATGCCGACCACAAACTGCTTGTGGACGGCGCCGCTTAGCCTGCCTGCAGCGGAATTACGCCCGGCACGGTCGCCGGAGTCGAGCACGGCTCTTCGTCAAACGCGATATCGCCCAGCGGGTTGGCGATGCCGTCGGTCTTGAGGTCCTTGAAGCCGAACAGCTCGCGGTCCATCAGGTGCGATGGAACGACGGTGGACAGGGCGGAGAAGGTGTTCTCCACGCGGCCCGGGTGCTTCTTCTCCCATTCGCGCAGCATGGCCTTGATCTGCTTGCGCTGCAGGTTTTCCTGCGAGCCGCACAGGTCGCACGGGATGATCGGGAAGTTCTTCACCTCGGCGTAGCGCTCGGTGTCTTCTTCCTTCACATAGGCCAGAGGGCGGATCACCATGTGCTTGCCGTCGTCGGACACCAGCTTGGCCGGCATGCCCTTGATCTTCCCGCCGAAGAACATGTTCAGGAAGAAGGTCTCGAGGATGTCGTCGCGGTGGTGGCCCAGGGCGATCTTGTTGCAGCCCAGTTCATCGGCCACGCGGTACAGGATGCCGCGCCGCAGCCTGGAGCACAGCGAGCAGGTGGTTTTGCCCTCGGGGATCAGGCGCTTGACGATCGAATAGGTATCCTGGTTCTCGATGTGGAACGGCACGCCCAGTTTTTCCAGGTATGCCGGCAGCACGTCGGCCGGGAAGTTCGGCTGCTTCTGGTCCAGGTTGACGGCCACGATCTCGAAGTTGATCGGCGCGCGTTCGCGCAGCGTCATCAGGATATCCAGCAGTGCGTAAGAGTCCTTGCCGCCGGAAAGGCAGACCATCACCTTGTCGCCGTCTTCAATCATGTTGAAGTCGCCGATGGCCTGGCCGACCAGGCGGCACAGGCGCTTGTGCAGCTTGTTGTTTTCGTAGGCGATCTTGTCTTCCGCCTTGGTGTCCACTACCGCGTTCATTCTGCATCCTTGATCTTGAATACTTCCACGCCCACGCCTTCGCAATCCGGATACACGTCAGGCTTCATGGTCGACACGCGGGCGGCGCGCACGCTCGGGTGGGCCAGCATCGCCTTCACCACATCGTCCACCAGGGTTTCCTGCAGGTGCACGTGGCCTTCGGCCATGCGGCGGGCGATGGTTTCGCGCATGAAGTCGTAGTCGACCACTTCGTGCAGCTCGTCGGACTTCGGAGTCGACACGGCCAGCGGGATGTACAGGTCAACGTTGATCAGTACGCGCTGCTCGCCTTTCTTCTCGAAATCGTGCACGCCGATGTTGATCAGCACTTCATAGTTGCGCAGGAACAGCCGGCGGCAGTCTTGCAGTTGCGGGTGAATCAGGGCGGACAGCATGGTGCTTAAACCTTAATAGTGAAAATTCTTTACTTGGCCAGGAACATCACGTCGCGCGGCGACGGCAGCAGATGCTGGCCGCCGTCGACCAGCAGGGTCGTGCCGGTCACCGCGCGCGCGCCTGCCGCATACACCACGGCGGCGGCAATGTCCTCGGGAGTGCTGGAACGGCCCAGCGGCGTCCGGGTGTGCGCCTTGGCGAAGCCTTCCTCGCTCTGGTCTCCCGACACCATGGTAATGCCGGGCGCCACGCCCACCACCCGTACCTTGGGCGCCAGCGACTGGGCCAGCATGGTGTTGGCCGCCTGCAGCGCCGCCTTGGACAGGGTGTAGGACAGGAAATCAGGGTTGAGATTATAAAGCTTCTGGTCCAGCAGGTTCACAACCACGGACTGGCCGCCTTCCGGCGTGGCGTCGTACAGGGCGCGCGCCAACTGGATCGGCGCCGCCACGTTGGCGTGCATATGGGCATCCAGCCGCGCGTGGCTGAAATCGAAATCGCTGTCGTAATCGAACAGGGATGCGTTGTTCACCACGCAGTCGACCCGCTCCAGCGCCTTCACTGCGGCCGGCAGCAGGCCGCGCACCGCTTCTTCGTCGGACAGGTCGCATTGCAGCGTAATGGCGCGCCGGCCCAGGGCGGCAACCGCTTGCGCCACTTCGCGCGCTTCATCGTGGGAATTGCGGTAATGGACGGCAATGTCCCAGCCGGCACGCGCCAGGCCGAGGGCGATTTCGCGTCCCAGGCGGCGGCCGGCGCCGGTTACCAGGGCCACGCGCGCCAGCGGGTCGGGCGTCGGAATTGAAGTAGTCATAGTCAAATAGAGCAAAATGGCGCCGGGCGGCGCTGAACCGCTACAATGCCGGCATGTCTTTACCAGCACCTTCCCCCGACGCGCTGGCCGCGTCCCAAGCCTTGCAGCGCCTGATTGCCGACGACATTGCCCGGCAAGGTGGCGCCATCCCGTTTTCCCGCTTCATGGAGCTGGCGCTGTATGCGCCCGGCCTGGGCTATTACAGCGGCGGCGCCGCCAAGCTCGGCAAGGATGGCGATTTTACAACTGCGCCCGAGCTGAGCGCCCTGTTCGGGCAGTCGCTGGCGCATGTCGCAGCCGCTATTATGGACCAAAGTGCACCGCATATCCTCGAATTCGGCGCTGGTACGGGCAAGCTGGCCAAGGACATTTTGACCGAGGCGGCGGATGCCGGCATCGTGGTCGAGAGTTATTCCATCGTCGAGCTGTCCGGCGAACTGCGCGCCCGCCAGCAGGAATTGCTGCGCGATTTCCCGCAAGTGCGCTGGCTTGACGCGCTGCCGGAAGCGTTCGAAGGCGCGGTCTTTGGCAATGAGGTGCTGGATGCGATGCCGGTCGACGTGGTCACCCGCACCGACGACGGCTGGCAAGCGCTGCACGTGGCCGTTGAGGCCGACGAGGCCGGCGGCGCCAGCTTCGCCTGGCGCCCGACTGCAGCCGATGCAGCCCTGCTGGCGCAAATCGAACGCCAGGTGCCCGATGCCGATCAGCTGCCGGTCGGCTACGTGACGGAAGTGCACGGCGCCGGCTGCGGCTTCATGGCCACGCTGGCCGCCATGCTGGTCAAAGGCAAGGGCGCAGCCTTCCTGTTCGACTACGGTTTCCCGGCGCGCGAGTACTACCTGGGCGACCGCGCCACCGGCACCCTGATGTGCCACTACCGCCATCATGCCCACCCGGAACCGTTCTACCTGCCGGGCCTGCAGGACATCACCGCCCACGTCGATTTCACCGCGATGGCGCTGGCGGCGCAGGACGCTGGCGCTGAAGTGATGGCGTATAACAGCCAGGCAGGCTTCCTGATCGGTGCCGGCATCGGCGAGCTGATCCAGCGCTTCGACCCGGCCGACGCATTGAATTACCTGCCGCACGCCAACGCACTGCAGAAATTGCTTTCTCCAGCCGAAAT
>JBCNOX010000109.1:0-11932 GCA_039593645.1 Pseudoduganella sp. | reverse complement strand
GCCCAGCACGCCGTGCCGGGTTTTCTCGCCGTCGCTGCCGGCCAATTCAACGTATGACAGCGCGCTGTGGGTGGTGCCAAGGTCGATGCCGATGGCATAACGCGGATCGCTCACAGTTCCACCTCGGCCGGTGCCAGCACCTTGGCGTCATGCGCTTCCGCCAGTTTCGGCAGGCGCACGCTGGAGGCGCGCCAGCCGCGGTGGCTCAGGGTGCCGGTGAACGGCGCCTTGCCTACCACGTTGCCGGTCAGGCGCACGGCGGAAGCGTCGAAGCCTTCCGGCAGGGTCACGCTGCTGCCTTCGGCTTCGCTGCGGACGGCTTCGATGCTGAAGTGCTCGCGAAGGACCTTGGAGCAGCCTTCATGCACCACGCGGGCGGCGGCGCCGATGTCGGCATCCGAGTAGCCGGACAGGTTTTCCTGGGTGAAGTCGATCAGGCGTGCTTCGCGCTGGAACAGGGACAGGAGTTGCAATGCTGCGTCGGGCGTGGCTTCGCGCAGTGGCGCGGCGGCTGGTGCCGGGGCAGGAGCGGCGGCTGGCGCGGGCGCCGCTGCCGCCACCGGGCCGACGAGGTCATCGCGCACGCGCGCGGCGAATTCGGCGTTGCCCAGGGTTTTGAAAAAGGCGCCAAAGGCGAGGGAAATCCTGCTCCCAAAGGAGGGCAGATTGTTCGATTTGCTCATGTTATTGCTCTTTGAATGTCGGGGGATATCCCGGAGAAGTGCGCATGATACCAGCTTGGCTTGCAGCCGCGGCGCGGCCGGTTTAGAATGCTGTATATGCATACAGTATTGTATCGGGGCGCCGCATGCAGGACCATGAACTAGAAGGGCAGGTGATGCTGCCGCCGCAATCGCTCAAGGCCAAAAAAGGGCGAGGAGCGGTATCAAACATGCAAGGCAGGTATGAACTGCAGGGGCGCGAAGCGTTCGATGACGGTTGGGCGCCCGATCCGGACGATGCGGAGGCGGAGCTGCGCCCCCCGCGCACCATCGTCACTGCGGAAACGGCCAAGACCATCCTCACCCGCAACCAGTCGCCCGATATTCCATTCAATGTCTCGCTGAATCCCTATCGCGGCTGCGAACATGGCTGCATCTATTGTTTTGCGCGGCCATCGCACAGTTATCTCGGCTTGTCGCCGGGGCTGGATTTCGAGACCAAGCTGTTTGCCAAGATCAATGCGCCGGAACTGCTGCGCGCCGAATTGTCCAAGCCCGGCTATGAAGTGGAATCGCTGGCGCTGGGCGTGAATACCGACGCTTACCAGCCCTGCGAGCGCGAATACCAGCTCACGCGGCGCGTGCTGCAGGTGCTGGCCGAATGCAATCACCCGGTCGGTCTGATTACCAAATCCTCGCTGATCGAACGCGACATCGACATCCTGGGACCGATGGCCGCGCGCAACCTCGCAGCCGCGTCGGTCACCATTACCACGCTGGACAGCAAGATCTCGCGCACGCTGGAGCCACGTGCTGCCGCACCCGCGCGCCGCCTGCGTACCATCGAAACGCTGGCCAAGGCCGGCATTCCGGTAGGCGTGAGCATCGCGCCAATTATTCCGTTCGTGACCGAGCCCGATATCGAAAAGATCATGTCCGCCGCGCGGGATGCCGGCGCGGTGATGGCAACCTATGTCGTGCTGCGCCTGCCCTGGGAAGTCAGCCCGCTGTTCAAGGAATGGCTTGAAGCGCATTTCCCCGATCGCGCCGCGCGTGTGATGAACCGTGTGCGCGACATGCGCGGCGGCAAAGACTATGAGGCCGAATTCGGCTCACGCATGCGCGGTGAGGGCGTATGGGCGGACCTGATCCAGCAGCGCATTGAAAAAGGCATTACCCGCTACGGTTTCCACGGGCGACACAGCAAGTTCCGCTCCCTCGACTGCACCCAGTTCAAGCGCCCGGACTACATCCCACCTTCAGGCGCGCGCGCGCGCGCCGCAGCCAAAGCGGGGCAGATGGACTTGTTCTAGGCTTTCGCCTGGCCAAGATAGGCTTCGATCGCGTGAACGTGCTCATCATGGTGGCCCATCTCGCGCAAGGCGGCGGCCAGGCGCAACAGGTATTCGGTATTGGGACCGCTTGGGCCGGAAGCTGAAGCGATATGGCTGGCGATCTCTTCAACGGATGCTTCGCCCAGCCAGGCGGCGTTATCCGAGGCGGCAATGTAAATCAGGCCTTCCTCCACATCGCCGGCCTCGAAGTGAATGTCGATCGCTACGCGCAGGTAGCCATTTTTTTCGCGATGGTCGAGGTGGGCGAATTCTTCCGGCGTCACCAGGTAGGCCATGCCGTGGCAGACCGCTCCCTCGGCAGGAATCAGGGTGGCCACGCGGCCCGGCGCTTCAGGTGTGCCGCGATGGTCGTGCGAGCCCTGCCAGAAGCGGCGCGACCAGCCGAAAATATGCGCGGGACGGCGCTCGATGAAAGGGAAATCGGCCTTGTAAATCAGCGAGCCATAACCGAACAGCCACACCTGGTGGTGGCCGTCGAACTTGTCCATTGCCTTGTTGGCTTCAATCGTATTGTGCGACATGCGGCAAATTATAGGGAATACTCGCCAAGCACGCTGATGAAGCGTTCCGCCGCGGGCGAGGGCGTACGCGAGGTCTTGGTGTAGATGAAGAACTTGCGCTTGAGTTCCGGCTCGACCAGGGGGCGCATTTCGAGCCCATAGCGGCGCACCATCGGTTCGGCGTACGGCAGGCAGGCGGTGATGCCGAGTCCCTCGGCCACCATGGCCAGCGCAGTCGTCATGAAGGTGACTTCGTTGTAAGGGGTCAGCGTGGTCATGTCGCGCAGCAGGCGCTCGGTAAACTGGCCCTGCAAGGCGATGAAGGGATGCCGGTTGACCTCCGCCCACGCGACCGAGCGCCGAGCAGCCAGCGGGTGTGCTGGCGGGAAGACGACCACAAACGGCATCTCGAACAGCAGTTGCGCGTCGACTTCGGCGGTGACGTCGCGCTCCGGCCCAATCCCCACGTCGACTTCGCCGCTGACCACGCGCGCCGCGACGTTGTCGACCGGGCAGTCGACCAACTGCACCTGCACGTCGGGATAGGAGGCGCGGAAGGCGCCGATCACCTGCGGCAGCAGGGTGCACGCCATCATCTGCGGCGCCGCCACGCGCACGATGCCTTTCTTCAAAGCCTTGCGGCTGGCGATATCCGCCATCGCCCCATCCAGGTCCTGCAGCATCTTGTCGAACAGCGGGTACAGCTCGCGCCCGACCTCGGAAAGCTGCACCCGCCGCGTACTGCGCTCGACCACTTTCACGCCCAGCAGCTGCTCCAGCTCCTTGATTTGCCCCGACAGGGCGGACTGGGTGACGTGCAACAGGTCGGCGGCCGCAGTGAAGCTGCCGGTGCGGGCGACTGCGACCAGGGCACGCATCTGGCGGACGGTTGGACTCATCAGGAAAACTAATAAATGGACGTGAAAATATCGTTTGTATGATAGCTGAAACAAGAGTTTAATGGCGGGATACAAAGGAGCCCTGCCATGAAAATCAAGCAAATCCACCACGTTGCCTACCGCTGCAAGGACGCCAAGGAAACCGTCGAGTGGTACGTCAAGCACCTGAACATGAACTTCGTGCTGGCCATCGCGGAGGATGAGGTGCCTTCGACCAAGGCCCCCGACCCCTACATGCACGTCTTCCTGGACGCCGGCCAGGGCAACATCCTGGCCTTCTTCGAGTTGCCGACCCAGCCGGCCATGGGCCGCGACGAAAACACCCCGGCCTGGGTGCAGCACCTGGCGCTGGAAGTGGGCTCGATGGACGAGCTGCTGGCCGCCAAGGAGCGCCTGGTGGCCGCCGGCATCGAGGTGCTGGGTCCCGTCAACCACACCATCTTCAAGTCGATCTACTTCTTCGACCCGAACGGCCACCGCCTGGAACTGGCCGCCAACACCGGCACCCCTGAAATGATGCAGAAGCTGGACGATGTGAAGTGGGAAATGCTGGAAGAATGGTCTAAAACGAAAAAGGCGCCCAAGCACGCAGCCTGGATGCACGCCCCACAGAACTAAGGAAATACATGAAACTCGCCTCCCTGAAAGACGGCAGTCGCGACGGCCGCCTGGTCGTCGTTAGCCGCGACCTGAAATCCTGCCAGCCGGTGCCGGCCATCGCCGCCACCATGCAGGCTGCGCTGGACAACTGGGACACCGCAGCACCGCAGCTGAAACAGATCTACGCCCTGTTGAACCAGGGCAGCGCATCGGGCGCCCAGCCGTTCGACGAAAGCCTGTGCCACTCGCCGCTGCCGCGCGCCTACCAGTGGGCCGACGGCTCGGCCTACATCAACCACGTGGAACTGGTGCGCAAGGCCCGCAATGCCGAAGTGCCGCCATCGTTCTACACCGACCCGCTGATGTACCAGGGCGGCTCCGACAGCTTCGTCGGCCCGCGCGACGCCATCTACGCCCTGGATGAAGCCTGGGGCATCGACCTGGAAGCGGAAGTGGCCGTGATCACCGGCGACGTGAAGATGGGCGCCAGCGAGGAAGACGCCGCCAAGGCGATCCGCCTGGTGATGCTGGTCAACGACGTCTCGCTGCGCAACCTGATCCCGAACGAACTGGCGAAGGGTTTCGGCTTCTTCAATTCCAAGCCGGCCAGCGCCTTTTCGCCGGTCGCCGTCACGCCGGAAGAACTGGGCAAGGCATGGCAGGACAACAAACTGCACCTGCCGCTGCTGGTCCAGATCAACCGCCAGCCATTCGGCAAGCCCAACGCCGGCGAAGACATGACTTTCAACTTCGCCCAACTGGTGGCGCATGCCGCCAAGACGCGCGAACTGTGCGCCGGCACCATCATCGGCTCCGGTACCGTGTCGAACAAGCAGGGCAGCCTGCACGGCTCCAGCATCTCCAACGGCGGCGTGGGCTACTGCTGCCTGGCCGAGGTGCGCATGTATGAAACCATCGAAAGCGGCCAGCCGCAAACCGGCTTCCTGCAGTTCGGCGACTCCGTGCGCATCGAAATGCACGACACGCAGGGCAAGACCATCTTCGGCGCCATCGACCAGACCGTGCGCAATTACGGGGAACGTGAATGAAGCTCTACACCTACTTCCGCAGCTCGGCCGCCTACCGCGTCCGCATTGCGCTGAACCTGAAAGGCCTGGAATATGAAGCGGTGCCGGTGCACCTGCTGCGCGACGGCGGCGAACAACTGGCGCCGGCCTATCGCGAGGTGAATCCGGCCGGCCTGGTGCCGGCGCTGGAAGACAACGGCATCGTGCTGACGCAATCGCTGGCCATCATGGAGTATCTGGAAGAGGTGCATCCGATGGTGCCGCTGCTGCCGCAGGACGCGGTGGGCCGCGCTCGCGTGCGCGCCCTGGCGCAGACGATTGCCTGCGATACCCATCCGCTGATGAACCTGCGCGTGCTCAAGCACATCAAAGGGCCGATGGGCCTGAGCGAAGAGCAGAAGATGGATTGGTACTACCACTGGATGGGCGAGGGCATGAAGGCGCTCGAAGCGCACCTGGAGCGCGACGGCGACGTGGGCCGCTTCTGCTACGGCGATACGCCGACCATCGCCGATTGCTGCCTGGTGCCGCAGGTGTACAACGCGCAGCGCTTCAATATCGACCTGGCGCCTTATCCGAACGTGGCACGCATTGCCGAAAACTGCGCTGGCCTGCCGGCCTTCAAGGCCGCCCATCCATCGGCCCAGCCCGACGCGGAGTAATCAGAACTGCACGACGCGGTTGCGTCCTTCCTTCTTGGCGCGGTACAAAGCCTTATCGGACCGCACCAGCAAGGAGGAGGGCGTATCCGGCGTGCCATGCGGATCGGCCGCCGCCACGCCGATACTGATCGTCAGTTCCACTTCAACCCCGAATTCCGTGCGCAACCGCAGGCCGGCCGCCTGTTCGCGCAGGCGTTCCGCCGCGTGAACCGCCACCGCGATGTGCGTCTCGGGCATCAGCAGCACAAACTCCTCCCCGCCAAAGCGCGCCACCATGTCCACCGCGCGCAGGTTCGCCGTCAGCAGGGTCGCAATGTGGATGATCGCCTGGTCGCCCACGTCGTGGCCGTAGGTATCGTTGATGCGCTTGAAATGGTCGATGTCGATCATCAGCAGCGACAAAGGATGGTGGAAACGCCGCGCCCGTTCCAGCTCCTGCGCGATCTGCTCCGTCATCTTGCGGCGGTTGGCGATGCCGGTCAGCGGATCGGTGGTGGCCAGCGCCTCCAGCTTGCGGTTGGCCTGCAGCAGCTCCAGCGTGCGCTGCAGGATGCGGTCTTCCAGGCTGCTGCGCTCGCACGCCAGCTCGGCCATCGCGCGCCGCCGCGAGCGCAGGGACAGCACCAGCGCGGTAATCAGCATGCCCTGCAGTGCTATCAGTGCGCCGGCCCCGATGATCTGCCAGCGATACAGCTCCCACACATTGTGCGGACGATTCAGTATCACCGCTTCCTGAGGGAGATTGTGCAAACCCGCCTGGCGCGCCGTCGGGAAATCGAAGTAGTAGCCCTGCAGCTGGCTGGTCATGGCCGGCTGGCCGAGCAGCAGGCGCGCCATCATGCGGCCTACCGCCTCGCCGCTGACGACATAGCCGCCGACCACTCCCGGCATCACCAGCGATTCGGAATGCGTGAACAGCGGCGCCCTGGTGACTGCCGAAATCTGCATCGCCAGTTCGCGCGACTGGATACGCGCGTTGCCTTCCTCGCGCAGCGCGGCCAGCATGAAGATCGCACTGCTGCGGTCGAGTCGCGCAGCGCGCCGGCGCAATTCGTCGACGCTGCCATCGTCCCAAATCTCAAAGCGGATGTTCGGGAAGCGCGGCGTGACGGTGCGGATGCGGTCAAGCCAGAGCCGTCCGCGCGCGGTCCTGTCGCCGACGATGGCGACATGCCGCACATTCGGCGCCACCATTGGAATCACGCCGATGGCCTTTTCGAAGTCGGATGTCACCTCATACCCCATGCCGTCGCGCGGCGTCCATTGTTCCCGGCCATGGTTGACGTAGTGGCGCGGCACGCCCGCAAACAGTTCGGGGTGGCTGGACAGGAAACGCGCCGCGACGAAGTTTTCCGTCACGATGGCGTCGAATTTCATGTCGGCATACTTGGTGGCGAGGTAGGGCGCCATGCCTTCCTGCGACTTCTCTTCGCCAATGCGGTTGGCGTCGAAACGCTCTTCGAAAATGGCCGGCGTCGCGCCCTGGCTGCTGCGTCCCAGTTCGTCGTACAGGCCTTTGTGCACCAGCCGCTGCCAGGCCGAGGAAGAATCGGCGCCGAGCGAATACAGCACCAGCACGCGCCGCTCATCCGCCAGGGCGTGGCTGGCCGCGCCGGCAAGCCAGAAGGCGGCGGCCAGGCGCAGGAATGCTCGGCGATGAAGGAGGGGGCGCATAGGGAAAACGAGTGTAGCACGGCAGCGTGTAACTTGATTTCCCTAAAAGCAACTATCGTGGCAGCATTGCAACATCAGCTGCAGATTTAATCGACCAGCAGCGAGTAAAGCTGGGCCGGTGTAATTGGCTTCACAAGGTGGGCGGCGAAGCCGGCCGCCCGCGAGCGCGCCTGGTCGGCCGGCTGGCCATAGCCGGACAAGGCCACCAGCCGCGTGTTGCCAAAGCCGGGCCGGCGCCGCAGCTCGCTGGCCAGTTCGTAGCCGTCCATGCCGGGCAGGCCGATGTCGAGGATGGCCAGGTCGGGCACGAAGTTGGCACTGGCCCGCAGCGCGCTGGCTGGATCGCCCACCGCCTGCACTTCGTGGCCGCCGACTTCCAGCAGGGCGCGCAAGCCTTGCAGCACGTCCTGGTTGTCGTCCACCAGCAGCACGCGGCGCCGCGTGATGGCGGCCAGGTGGCCTGGCGCGGCGCCCAGCAGGGGCGCGTCTGCCAACTGCGCCGCCAGCGGCAGGCGGATGGTGAATTCGCTGCCGGTGCCGACGCCGGCGCTGTGCGCCTCGATCCCTCCGCCGTGCAGTTGCACCAGGCTGCGCGCGATCGCCAGGCCCAGTCCAAGGCCGCCGCGCGAGCGGTCCAGCGATTGCGGCGCCTGCACGAATTTGTCGAACAGGTGGGGCAGCATATCAGCGCCGATGCCGATGCCAGTATCGCGCACCTTGATTACGGCGCGTCCCTTGGCGGCGCTCGCATGCACCCGGATCTGGCCGCCGGGGTTGGAGTACTTGGCCGCATTGGTCAGCAGGTTGACCAGCACCTGCACAAAGCGCATCGGGTCGGCATCGATCGCCAGGCCCTGCGGCGGCACGTCGAGCTCCAGGCTTTGCTGGCGCTCTTCCAGCAGCCCGCTAACGGTTTCCAGCGCCTGCGCCACCAGCTTCGACAATTCAACCCGCTCCAGGTGCAGCGCGATCTTGCCTTGCGCAATGCGCGCCACGTCCAGCAAGTCATCCACCAGCCGCACCAGGTGGTGGGCCTGGCGTTCGATGGCGGCGTGCTCGCGCGCCAGCCCGCCCAGGCCCTTCAGCCGCATCAGCTCCAGTGCAATCAGAATCGGCGACAGCGGGTTGCGCAGTTCGTGACCCACCATCGCCAGGAAATCGTCCTTGGTGCGGTTGGCCAGTTCTGCATCGCGCCGCGCGCGCACCAGTTCCGTCACTTCGAAGGCCACGATGGCGATGCGGTCCACTTCGCCGCGCGCATTGCGCACCGGCTGGTGCACGTAGTCGAAATAGCATTCCTGCAGGCCACCATCGCGCTTCAGCATCACGCGGCGCGCCTTGCCGGTTACCGGTTGACCGCTGGTGAGCGCCAGTTCGATTTCCTCCAGCATGCCCTGGCCTTCCAGTTCGGGGAAGGCCTGCCGCATCGGCAAGCCGATCAACTGGCGCTGCCAGCTCAGTTCCACGAAACGGTCGTTGGCCATTTCGAAGCCCAGGTCCGGCCCGCGCACGATGGCGATGGCAGCAGGCGCCTGCTGGAAGGTATTGGCCATGCGCGCCATATGGGCGCGCTCGGCCTGGCGGATGCGGGACCGCATCAGCAGCGAATCGACGCGCGTCACCAGTTCGCGGGCGGAGAAGGGCTTGACCAGGTAATCGTCGGCGCCGGCATTGACGCCTTCGATGCGCGCCTCTTCGCCGGCGCGGGCCGACAGCAGCAGCACCGGCACATCGTGCAGCAGCTGGTCGGCACGCGTGGCGGCGATCAGGCCGAAGCCATCAAGTTCCGGCATCATCACGTCCGACACCAGCAGATCCGGTACTTCGGCGGTCATGGCCTCCAGTGCTTCACGGCCGTTGGCGGCAGTGCCGACCTGCCAGCGCTGGCGCAGCAGGCGCGCCAGGTAGTCGCGCATATCGGCGTTGTCGTCCACCACCAGCACGCGCGCGCCCAGCGTCAGCACGCTGTCATCGTCAGCCAGGTCGAGGAAGGGTTCTTCGCAGTCCTCTTCCGGCAGCCAGCGCTCCGCCTCCAGCCGGAACGCTTCGCGCATCCCGCTGGTATCGGCGCAGGAGCCGGTCAACTGCTCTTCGCGCAGGTGGTTGCGGCCCAGCGGCAGCGTGATGGTAAAGGTGCTGCCCACGCCCAGCGTGCTTTCCAGTTCGATGCGGCCGTGCAGCAGTTCCACCAGGTCGCGCACCAGCGCCAGGCCGATGCCGGAACCGTCGTGAGTGCGCGAGCGCGATCCTTCCACGCGGCGGAAACGCTCGAAAACGCGCTGTTGCTGGTCGTCGGGGATGCCGACGCCAGTGTCGGACACCGCCAGCACGGCCGACTGGCCATGCTGGCGCAGGCTGACCGTAATGCCGCCGTCAAAGGTAAACTTGAAGGCGTTGGACAGCAGGTTCAGCACAATTTTTTCGAACAGTGCGACATCGACCCAGGCGCCGGGACCAATAACTTCGCAGTCCACCGTCAGCGTCAGGCCAGCGCTTTCGACCACGGAGCGAAAGCCGCTGGCCAGGTCGCGCGTGAGGGCTGTCAGGTCGACCCTGGCATAGCTGGCGTGCATGCGGCCGGCCTGCACGCGCGAGAAATCGAGCAAGGTGTTGACCAGCTTTTGCAGGCGCGTAGCATTGCGCTGGGCCAGCCGCAATCGCTCGTGGTGGACGGCCGGCAGGCGGCTGGCGCTGTCGTTCAGCGCTTCTTCGATAGGCCCCAGCATCAGCGTCAGCGGCGTACGGAATTCGTGGCTCACATTGCTGAAGAAGTCAGTCTTGGCACGGTCCAGTTCCGCCAGGGCTTCGGCGCGCTGGCGCTGCTCGGCGGCGGCGCCGGCATTTTGCACCGCTGCCGACAATTGTCCCGCCACCAGTTCGCAGAAGGTGCGGTATTCCGCATCGAGCTGGCGCGCGGGGCTGGTGCCCAGCACCAGCACCCCGTCGGTCACCGGCAGTGCCAGCGCCAGCCGCACCGCCTGCCCGGCAAGGCCCAGCGGCAAGCCGGGCATGCCGGTAGTGGCGATCGACACCGGCTCGCCGCTGGCCAGTACTTGGCCGACCGGCCACAGCGCCAGCTCGCAGGCCTCGTCGGCCACGTGCGCGGTTTGCTGCAGGCGGATGGTGTCGCCAACCCGCTTGAACAGCAGGGCGAAGGGGATGTCGGCCGGATTGGCGGCGATGGTATCCATGGCGGTGGCGCAGGCACTGGCCACGTCCTGCTCGCGCAGGGCGCTGGCCGACAGTGCCGACAGCGCGGCCAGGCGGCGCGCGTTGAGGCGGGTAGCCGTGGTATCGGTTGAAGGGCAGAACAGCCCGCCCACGGCACCGGCTTCATTGAAGATCGGGCTGTAGGAAAAGGAATACCAGACTTCCTCCACCCAGGTGCCGCGGCACATGAACAGCTGGACCGCGTCGACATAACTTGGCTCGGCGCGCTGGAACACCTTGTCGGCCAGCGGGCCGCAGTAATGCCAGATCTCGGCCCAGACTTCCCGCGCGGGCCGGCCCAGCGCCCACGCATGTTTGGCCGCGCCCAGCACGTCGATATAGGCGTCGTTGTAAAGAAAGGTTGCTTGCGATCCCCAGCCGATCCAGATCGGGTGGCTCGAGTTGAGCATCAGGTTGACTGTCGTGCGCAGGCTTTGCGGCCAGGCTTCGAGCGGACCGAGCGGCGTGGACGACCAATCGAAGGCGGCAATCTGCTGGCCTAGGGTTCCCGGGGAAGCAAGGAATTGCAAACCTTCCGCTTTGATAGTCACGCGTTTCCCGAACTGTAATTTTTTAGCAATTCTGCACTGTACGAAACTTGAACGGCGCGCACAAGGGCCGTGCGCTAAACGCCGCCCGGCTGCGTTTGACAGCACGATGCAAGCAACGGATACTGGGGCGATGACGATGCCGCCTTTCCCCATCCGCAAGGAGTGCCCGCCGGGCGCCTGCGATTGCCAGCGCGAGTCGCTGCTGGAGGACCCGCAAGCTGACTTGCGTGTCCTGCGCCTGACCAAGGAGGAGGAAAAGCGCCTGCTCGAACGCATCGAAGCCATTTCCACTTATGCCGAGCTGATGCGCATCGGCCAGCGGCTGGAAGAGCAGCTCGGCGTTTCTGTGCGCATCGCCCCCGGCCCAAACGAAGTGCGCACGGTGCGCGGCTTCCAGATCGAACTGGGACAGCGCCCCGGGCTGTGCCGCAAAACGCGGCAATCTGTACCCGCGGCGATACGGAAATGCCTTGATCGTCATCCGGAAATCGCGTTTGCCATCCTGAATGCCCACGATTTGTTTGCTGGGCAGTAAAATATCTTTACTTCCTATCAAATAGAAAGCTGTAATGTTTTGCAAGATTCCGCGCAGGCTGGGCATGCCCCTCCTGGCTGCCGCGCTGATCCAGTCGCCAGCCTGGGGCCAGGATGTGTCGGCTCGCCTGGGGCAATTACGGGAATTTTCCTATCTGGCCACCAATGGCACGCTGGCCGAATTGCAGAAATTGAAACCGCAAGTGGCACAATGGCCGCAGCGCGACCAGGCCACCTACTATTCCGTGCTGAGCAAG
>JBCNOX010000108.1:0-11970 GCA_039593645.1 Pseudoduganella sp. | reverse complement strand
GCAGCCGGACCGGGGCGCCGTTGCGGTAGGAGACAATCAGCTGGCGGTAGTCGTCGGCCGCCAGCAACTGGTCGTTGGCGTTGATGGTGAAGGCACGCGTGGGCCCGTCGAAGCTGCCCTTGGCGCTGTTGGCGTTGGCCGAGGTGATTGCCGTGCGCAGGGTGTCCAGGCCAAGACCGTAGCTGGCCAGGGCCTGCGTGTCGGCCTGGATGCGCACGGCGGGGCGCTGGCCGCCGCTCAGGGTGACCAGGCCAACGCCGTTGACCTGGCTGATTTTCAGCGCCAGCCTTGTGTTGACGATGTTCTGCACTTCCGTCAGCGGCATGGTTTTGGAAGTGATGGCCAGCGTCAGCACAGGGGCATCGGCCGGATTGACCTTGGCATACACCGGCGGCGCAGGCAGGTCGGTCGGCAGCAGCGAGCCGCCCGCGTTGATGGCCGCCTGCACTTCCTGTTCCGCCACGTCCAGCGTCTGGCCCAGGCTGAATTGCAGGGTGATGATGGAAACGCCGGCGGCGCTGGTTGAACTCATGCGCTGCAGGCCGGACATCTGCCCGAACTGCCGTTCAAGCGGCGCCGTCACGGTGCGGCCCATCACTTCCGGGCTGGCGCCGGGGTACAGGGTGCGCACCTGGATGGTCGGGAAGTCGACCTGCGGCAGGGCCGACAGCGGCAGGAAGCGATAGCCAAGCAGGCCGGCCAGCACGATGGCCAGCATGAACAGCGCCGTCGCCACCGGCCGCTGGATGAATGGCGTCGAGGGGCTCATCGCGTCACGCCGTCCGCAGCCCGGCCTTCGCTGCGCGCGCCACCGCCATCGCCGCGCCGGCCGCCGCGCGGCCCGCCGCCCGGCCGCGCGCCATCGGAGGGCATTGCGTCCGGCGCCGGCGCACCGCCGGCGGCACCTGCCTCGTCGCGATTTCGCCCTGCCCGTCCCTCGCGGCGCGAAACACCGGAGTGCTCGCGGCCGGCCCCCTGCCGCTGCGTGGGCAAAGTAACGCGCGCACCGTCCTTGATGCGGTCTGCGCCCTCCGTAATCACCTGCTCTCCGGCCTCCAGACCACTCTCGACCTGCACCTTGTCGACGGTGGCAATCCCGCGCTTCACCGGCCGCAAGGAAGCGGTCTGGCCATCCTTCAGCACATACACATAATCACCGGACGAACCATGCCGCAACGCCGTCACCGGCACCACCACCGCATCCTTGATGGTGTGCAGCTCCAGCCGCACGTTCACGAACTGGCTCGGGAATAACGAAGCACCTGCGTTGGCAAAGCGCGCCTTTGCCATCACGGTACCGGTCTGCGTATCGACCTGGTTATCGAGTGCGTAAAACTCGCCCTTTTCCAGTATCGTGCTGCGCGTGCGGTCATACGCCAACACCGCCATGCGGGGGCCGGCACGATCGCCGGCACGCGGCGCCAGTTCGGAGATCCGGTCCTGCGGCACTGCAAATTCAACATCGATCGGCGCCAGCTGCGTAATCACCGCAATCCCCGCCGCATCGCCGGGACCAACCAGGTTGCCGACATCTACCACCCGCAAGCCAACCCGCCCGCTGATCGGCGCAACGACCCTGGTGTAGCCCAGGTTAAGGCGCGCCGCGCCCTCGTTGGCGCGGTCGGTCGTGACCGTACCCTGCAGCTGCTTGACCAGTGCCGCCTGCGTGTCGACATCCTGCCGTGCAATGGAATCCTGCGACAGCAAGGTGCGATAACGTTCAAGCGTCAGGCGTGCATTTTCCAGCTGCGCCTCGTCGCGCTCGCGCTGGCCGGTGGCCTGCATCAATTGCAGTTCGAACTGGCGCGGATCGATCTGGGCCAGGACCTGGCCGGCCTTCACCATCTGGCCTTCCCGGAAGAGGACTTTCTGCAGGATGCCGGAGACTTGCGGCCGCACCGTGGTGGTGGCGGCCGCGGTGACCGTGCCAAGCGCGTCGAGCGTGACAGGCAAGTCGGCCTTTTCGGCAGTCGCTACGCCAACCGTGGCAGCGGGACCGCGTCCACTGCGACCGCCCCGGCCAGTGCCGGCGCCACCGGGACCGTCCGCCCCACGCCCGGCTCCGCCCGCGCCTGCGGTCACACCAGCGGCTGGGGTACCCCGACCGCCCGGCCCGGCCTCGGCAGGGCCGCGGTGCGTCAGGTACCACGCCAACCCGCCCAGGGCCAGCATCCCAGCCAGGGCGGCAAGTCCCCCAATCCAGCGCGCCCGCTTGCTGGCGCGAGGTTTCGACGGGGCATCGGAAGTTGTTGGAGTCTCCATCGGGCGACCCTTTCTTCTTGTTGGGTAGTGTTCGAATTGACTCTAGCACAGCGTTCGTGCCCCTATACGTTAGGCAAGAAACATCAGAAACAATTCGAGCGCCAGCGCGCCCCAAAAGAAAAGCCGCCAGACGGGCTGGCGGCTTGGTTCCTGTAATAACTGCTTACAAAGCTGCTACAAACTAGTCAGGCGAACTGCAGAGGCAATGGGTCAGCGCCATGAACGGCTTGCGCTGGGCAGTCATTTCATTCAGCCAGCCCAGGTCCTGCACCACTTCCTTGGCTACGCCAGCCGGTACGCCGGCCGGCAGCAGCGCGGCGCGCGCCTGGCCGCCGAACGCCTTGGCGGCAGCCGCCTTCGCGCTCGAAGCGCCGAAGAATTCCAGCACCTTGTCGAAGCGCGACATTTCACGCTCGATGTACACCACGCGCGGCTCGCCAGTCAGCTTGGCGCGGCGCGCCGCAGCCTTTAAGGCGTCCTGGTAGCCGCCCAGGGTATCGACCAGGCCGCGTTCCTGCGCCTGTGCGCCGGTCCAGACCCGGCCCTGGCCCACTGCGTCGATCTTCTCGACCGTGGTATTGCGCGCCTTGGCTGCCTTGGAAGTGAATTCCTGGTAGGTGTGGCCGATCACGCCCTGGATCAACTGGCCGAAACGCGGATCCATCGGGCGCAGCGGGTTGCCGGCATCGCCCAGCCAGGTGGTGGTCTGGCCTGCGGTATGGATGCCCAACTTGTCGATCACTTTGTCCACGGTCGGGAACAGCGCAAACACGCCGATGGAACCGGTGATGGTGGCCGGGTCGGCAATCACCTCGTCGGACGCCATCGAAATCCAGTAACCGCCGGAAGCGGCCACGTTGCCCATCGAGACCACCACCGGCTTGCCGGCCTGGCGGGTCAGTTCCAGCTCGCGGCGGATCAGCTCCGAACCGAAGGCGCTGCCGCCAGGCGAATCGACGCGCAGCACCACCGCCTTGATCGAGCTGTCTTCGCGCGCCATGCGCACCAGGCGTGCCGTCGAAGTTCCGCCGATCTGGCCGGCCGGCGCGTCGCCGTCGCTGATTTCGCCAACGGCCATCACCACGCCGATTGCGTCGCCAGTCAGTTTAGGGAAGACACGCGCCAGGTAATCCTGATAGCCGACCTGGCGGAAGGACTTGGCGACCGGGTCGTCGGCACCGCGCTTGGTCATCATCACGCGCAGTTCATCCTTGGTCTTCAAGCCGTCGACCAGCTTGGCGTTCAGCGCCACCTGCGCCAGGTTGCCCTTGGCCTCGGCCACCAGGGCCGGCAGGTTGTCGATCGCCTTCATCAGCGCGCCTTCCGGCATCTTGCGCAACTGCTCCACCTGGCCGGTGTAGCGCGCCCACAGATCGTTGTACAGGTAGGCGTCCGCTTCCGCCGCCGCCGGCGATGGGCCGTTCGCGATGAACGGCTCGGCAAAGCTCTTGTAGGTGCCGACCTTCATCAGGTTGACAGTCACGCCCACCTTGTCCAGCGCATCGCGGTAGTAGTTGCGGTACTTGCCGAAGCCATCGAGGAACACCGCGCCCATCGGATGCAGGTAGACCTCGTCGGCATGGATCGCGATCTGGTACTGGCGCTGGTTATAGCTGGAACCCCAGGCCACCACCTTCTTGCCGCTGGCCTTGAAGCGGTCCACGGCCGCGCCGATTTCGCGCAGCATGGCCTGGCCGCCGCCCTGCATTTCGTCCAGCACCAGCACGGCGCCGCCGATCTGCGGGTCCTTGGCGGCCGCATCGAGTACTTTCAACACATCGCGCAGTTGCACCGACTTGTGCACTTCGCCGCCGGCCAGGCCGGCCATCAGCGCGTCACGGCTGCTGCCGGACGATTGCTCCACCAGCGCGCCTTCCAGGTTCAGGACCAGCATGGTCTTGTCGCCCAGGGGCTTGACGCCGCCGCCGAACATGGCGGCAATCAGCAGCACCACGACCAGCAGGAACAGGAAGTTCATGGTGGCGCGGCGGCTTTTATCCACGGCGCCCCAGAACCAGGCAAATCCACCACGGACATAAGAGAATACAGAGCGGGACATCGTTACTCCTAATGCAAAAAATGTAACTACTTCACACTATAAGCGACATTCGCCTTGGATGGTGAAGAAATCAGGTAGAGCCCAGCCATAACCAGCAGGCCGTTAATGACCAGCAGTTCCAGTCCGACGCGGTAGCTGCCGAACAGGATGGGCTGGTTGAAGTCGACCAGGGCGCACAGCAGCGGCCCCGCCAGCGCCACCCACGGCACCAGCCTGTCGTTCACCGCACGCTTGCTCAGCAGGCCGAAGGCGAACAGGCCAAGCAGCGGCCCGTAGGTATAGCCGGCCAGCTTCAGGATCATGCCGATCATGCTGGCGCTGTCGATCCACTTGAATACCATGACCAGCAGCAGGAACAGCGCGCAGAACGCCAGGTGCACCCGGTGGCGGATGCGCAATTGCGCCCCCTCGCCCAGGTCGTCGCGCCGTTTCAGGCCCAGGATATCGATGCAGAAGGACGAGGTCAGCGCCGTGATCGCGCCATCCGCGCTCGGGAACAAGGCGCTGACCAGGGCAATGATGAACACCAGTTGCAGCAGCGCCGGCAGATGGCCCATCACCACGGCCGGGAAGATCTTGTCGCCGCTGGCCGCCAGGCCCACCTGCGGCGCATACAGGTACAGCAGGCCGCCGAGGAACAGGAACAAGGTCAGCACGCCGGCCAGGATGGCGTTCAGCGCCAGCATGTTTTTCTGCGAATCGCCCAGCGTCCTGACAGAGATATTCTTCTGCATCATTTCCTGGTCCATGCCGGTCATTGTGATGACGATGAAAAAGCCCGCCACGATCTGCTTCCAGTAGTGGCCCGGGCTGTCGATATCGGTGGTGAACACGCGCGCCAGGCCGGCCGAGCGCATCTGCTCCAGGCTTTCGAGTACGCCAAGGTTCATCTCATGCAGCAGGAACACGGTGCAGGCCACCAGGCCGAACAGCATGCCCGTGGTTTGCAGCGTGTCGGTCCAGACGATGGTTTTCACCCCACCCTCATAGGTATACAGCAGGATCATCGCCAGGATGACCAGGTTGGTCACCCAGAACGGCACGCCCAGGCTGTCCAGGATCACGGCCTGCAGGATATTGACCACCAGGTACAGGCGCGCCGTGGCGCCGAGGGTGCGCGACAGGATGAAGAAAGCTGCCCCGCTCTGGTAGGAGCGCCGCCCCAGCCGCACATCAAGGTAGTGGTAAATCGATGTCAGCTTCAGGCGGTAATACAGCGGCAGCAGCACATAGGCCACGGCGATATAGCCCAGCACATAGCCGATCATGATCTGCATGTAGCCAAAGCCGTCGCGTCCGACCGCGCCCGGCACGCTGATGAAGGTTACGCCGCTCAGCGTGGTGCCCACCATGCCGAAGGCCACCAGCATCCAGTTTGAGCTCTTGTTCCCGATGAAGAAGCTGTCGTTGTTGGCGTTGCGGGAAGTGGCCCAGGCCACCGCGAGCAGCAGGCCGAAATAAGCCAGCACCACGAGGAACAGTGAAACAGGTGACATTTTTTTATCCAGCCATGAAACAATTTGGGCTGCAATATACACTGGAATGCCGAAGCGCCTTAGAATCGCCTGCAAACCCGAGGATGACAATGTACGACCAACAGACTATCGAATTCGCCCGCGCCCAGGAGGCGCTGGTACTGCCGCTCGAGTACCGGGTGCACGCCCAGGCCGACGGCCGCGGCGAAGGCCGCGAGGAATGCATGCGCGATTATGCGCGCGTGCTGTATTCCTCTTCCTTCCGCCGCCTGCAGGGCAAGATGCAATTGCTTGGCGTGGACGCCAACCGCTTCAACCGCAACCGCCTGACCCACAGCCTGGAGGTGGCGCAGATTGCGCGCTCGATCGCGGCCGACCTGGGCCTGGAGCGCAGCGTGGTGTCGGAGACCTGCTCGCTGGCGCACGATATCGGCAACCCGCCCTTCGGCCATTACGGCGAAAAGATCCTGGACGAACTGCTGGCCGATGCCGGCGGCTTCGAGGGCAATGCGCAGGCCTTCCGCACCCTGCGCACGCTGGAGAAGAAGCACCACGCTTACGCTGGCCTGAACCTGACCGTGCGCTCCCTGCTCGGCATCACCAAATACTTCCAGCGCCGCGCCGATAATCCGAAGAAATTCCTGTACGACGAGGATTACGAATTTCTCACCGCCCAGCTGGAAGGCCACGGCGTGTCGCTGCGCAAAAGCATCGACGCCCAGATCATGGACCTGGCCGACGAAATCGCCTATGCCGCCCACGACGTGGAAGACGCGCTGAGCTTCGGCATCATCACCTGGGGCGAGATCGTTCACGAATTCAGGATCAGCAAGGACTTCTCGGTCGCCTACGAGCAGTTCGCCAGCATCGCCAACCACGCCCACGAAGAAGCGCTGAAATGCGATATGCAGGAAAGCTCGGAGGAATACTCGATCGTGCTGCGCAAGGAACTGACCTCGCAGATCGTGCATGAGCTGTGCCGCGACATCGCCGTGGTCGAGGGCAAGCACGGCCCGGAACTGGGCTACCGCACCAAGGGCCTGCTGGCGCGCGGCCTGAAAAGCCTGCTGTGGCGCGCCATCCTGCGCAAGAAGGACGTGCAGCTCTACGAAAAGCGCGGCGAGAAAATCATCCGCGGCCTGTTCGAAGTGCTGACCGACAAGAACTACAACAAGGGCGGCATCCTGCTGCCGCCGGCCATCCGCAGCCTGAAGGATTCACGCGAACGCCTGGTGGTGGACTATATCTCCGGCATGATGGATTCCTACGCCGCCAAGGAGTACGAAAAATATTTCGGCCCCGGCAGCCTTGACCGCATCTATCCACTGTCATGAACGATCCGCGCAGCGAATACGAGCGCCGCATGAACCGGGTGCTCGACCACATCGACCGCAACCTGGACGCGCAGCTCGACCTGCCCGCCCTGGCCGACATCGCCAACTTCTCGCGCTACCACTTCCACCGCATCTTCGCCGCGTGGATGGGCGAAACGCTGGGCGACTATGTGCGCCGGCGCCGGCTGGAAGTGGCAGCGGCCAAGCTGGCAGCCGGCGGCACGGTGCTCGAGGTCGCACTGTCGACCGGTTTCGGCTCAGGCGAAGCGTTTGCCCGCGCCTTCAAGACCCGCTTCGGCAGCACCCCGACCGAGTGGCGGGCAAACACGCCCGCGCGCACTGCCGCCTTCCTGGCCGCGGTCAACGCGCAAAATAGCAATCCGGATCAGGCGAACAGCAAGCACGGTCAGGCCGGCGACGGCTCATATGGCGAACATGAGGGCTCCAACAACCACAATGGAGCACAAAAAATGGAAGTCAACGTTATCGACCTGCCGCCAGCCCGTGTCGCCTACCGCCGCCACATCGGCCCGTACGGTCCTGCCGTCGGCCAGTTCTGGGCGCAGGCAGTCATGCCCTGGATGCTGGGCCATGGCCTGGCCGGCGCGACCTGCTACGGCATCGGCCACGACGACCCGAGCGTTACCCCGGCCGACAAATGCCGCTACGACGCTTGCGTCGAAATCCCGGAAGGCTTCGAGCCGGGCGGACAATTCAGCGTTGCCCATCTGCCCGGCGGACGCTACGCTGTCACCCGCTACACCGGCTCGCCGCGCGATATCGGCCCGGTGTGGAACCGCATGATGAAGGAATGGCTGCCTTCCAGCGGCTTGCAATGCGACGAGCGCCCCTGCTTTGAGCGCTACGAAAACCTGGCGACGCAGACCGACGGCAGCTTTACCTGCGAAATCTGCATACCCGTGAAAGCACTGTAAATAGAATGAACCCGGAATACCTGGCAATGCTGGTGGCGCGCGACATGCCCTACGGGAAGTACAAGGGCCGCAAGCTGGCCGACTTGCCAGGCCATTACCTGGGCTGGATGGCGCGCGAAGGCTTCCCGAAAGGGGAACTTGGCGCGCTGCTGGCATTGATGTACGAGATCGACCATAACAACCTGCGCGCCCTGCTTGAACCGCTGCGCGCGTCGAAAGGACCCCGATGAAGTTCCGCCGTGCCCCCGCGCCTGCCGCAGCCCTTGCAACTGCCCTTGCCTTCGTTCTCTCCTCGCCGGCCTGCGCGGCCAGCGCGCAGGCGGCTGCCGATCCCGCCCTGCAGCACGCCCGGGCCTTGCTCGACAAAGTGCCCTTGATCGACGGTCACAACGACCTGCCCTGGACCATCCGCGAAGACGCCACCCACCCGATGGACGTCGAGCACTACGACCTGCGCCAGCGCACTCCGCACGAGACCGACCTGGCGCGCCTGAAGCAAGGCAAGCTGTCGGCCCAGTTCTGGAGCGTCTACGTGCCGGGCGAGCTGAAAAGCGGCTGGGCCGTAGGGCAGCTGGAGCAGATCGACCTGGCGCGCCGCATGATCGCGAAATATCCGGAAAGCCTGGTGCTGGCCACCCGCAGCAGCGACATCGCCAAGGCCAAGCGCGAAGGCAAGATCGCCAGCTTCATCGGCATGGAAGGCGGCCACGTGATCGAGAACAGCCTGGGCGCCCTGCGCGCCTACTACGACCTCGGCGCCCGCTACATGACGCTGACCCACAACTCCACGCTGGACTGGGTCGACGCCGCGATGGGTGAACGCAAGCACGGTGGCCTGACGCCCTTCGGCAAGGAAGTCGTACGCGAAATGAACCGGCTCGGCATGCTGGTGGACCTGAGCCACGTCAGCACCGAAGTGATGCAGCAGGCGCTCGACACCAGCGTGGCGCCGGTGATCTTCTCGCACTCCAGCGCGCGCGCACTGGACGACCACCCGCGCAATGTGCCGGACGAAGTCTTGCAGCGCCTGCCGGCCAACGGCGGCGTGGTGATGGTGACCTTTGTGCCGGCCTTCATCTCGCCGCAGGTCGCGGCCTGGCATAAGGGGATGAACGAGGCAGTGGCCGCCGCCGGCGTCAAGCCAGGCACGCCGGAATTCACGGCGGTCAAGGACGCCTATCTCGCCAAAGCCGGCCCGCTGCCGAACGCGACGCTCTCGATGGTGGCCGACCACATCGAACACGTGGCGCGCGTGGCCGGCAAGGACCACGTCGGCATCGCCGGCGATTACTACGGCTCCGTCAATCCGGAAGGCCTGGAGGATGTGTCGACCTACCCTGCCCTGTTCGCGGAACTGATACGCCGCGGGTGGCGCGACAAGGACCTGGCCAAGCTGGCCGGCGGCAACCTGGTGCGCGCCTTTGCCGGCGCCGAACAGGTTGCGGCCCGCCTGCAGAAGGAACGCAAGCCTAGCCTGGCGCGCGTCGGACCGCCAGCTCCGCAAAGCCCGTAAGCGGGTCGTGCTCGCGTGAGAACTGGTGCGCGGGCAGCAGCACCAGCAGCAGTTCGGCCGTGGTGCGCACGATGCAGCCGCGGCCCACATGCCCGCCGAACACGCGGCCGCGCGCGTCGGACAGCATCATGTGAAGGTGGACGCCGTCCGGCGCAACCGAACCGGCCACAGTGAGAATCTCCAGGTCGCCCAGCAACTCGGTAGGCTGCGCCAGCCCGGCGTAGCGGATCTGCGCCACCGACAGGCTGCCGATGCCCTGCACCAGATAGCCCGCGGATGCACCCGCATCGCGCAGCGCCTGTTCGACAGCGCCGCGCAGATCATCGCCCGGATTCAGGCGCAACGGCAGCGCGTCCATCAGCCCTGCAGTCGCGGTGCGACCAGCGACGTGAATTCGCCCTTTTCGATCAGCCGCTCCAGGTCGTTGAAGCCGCCGATCAATACGCCGTCGATGAAAATCATCGGGAAGGTCGGCCAGCCGGTCCACATCTTCAGCGCAGTGCGGCGGCGCCATTGGCTAAAGTAGCTGCCGTATTCGAGGTAGGCATACTTGGTGCCCTGCGCATCGAGCAGGCGGCAAGCCTTTTTCGGGAACGGGTTCTGGCGCATGCCGACAACGACCACGCGGTTGGCCGCAATGGCTGCCTGCACTTCCGCCACGATATCGGCGTGATTTTTCGCCACGCGTTCGCGGATGGCCGGGTGCAGGTGTGCGTCGTCGAGGATGATACGGGTCATTGTTTTTCCTTGTTCAGTAAATCCAGCGTGGCCTGGTCGGGCACGCCGCCAAAATATTTGTCGAGGCAATCGCGGAACAGCGCTTCCTCCGGCGCCGCCTGCGCGAACAGCGTCATCGACGAATGGAATTTCATATTGTCCGGCGACCCGAAGATACCATGGACTGTCGCTCCCTGGACAGCCAGCACCAGCGCGCTGCATTCGCGCAGCCTGGCGCCGAGCACGCGATGCGCCAGGTAGGCGCGCGCTTCAGCCAGGCCGCTGACCGCATAACGCTGCGCCATCGCGCTGAAACCGAGCCCTGCCAGTTGGGGAAAGATGAACCACATCCAGTGGCTACGCTTGCGTCCAGCCGACAGTTCGTCGACCACCTGCGGGTAGATGGATTGTTGGGCAGCGACAAAGCGCTCCAGTTGGTACATGGCCCGCCTCAAAAACGTTACTTTTCAATGAGCCATTGTCCTACAAACTCTGGTAGCGTGTTCTGATTAATTGAGGCCCCCGCCGCGCCTACCATGACGACTCCTTGAACCGAAATGGGAGATGATCATGGCATCCAGTAATCAAGACAATCGCGGCGGGAACAAACAGTCGGGCGACACCAGCAATCGTGGTTTTGCATCGATGGACCCGCAAAAGCAACGCGAGATCGCCAGCGAAGGCGGTAAGGCAGCTCACGCTTCCGGCAATGCACACGAATTCACTTCGGAAGAAGCACGCAAGGCCGGTAGCATGAGCCACAAAAATGACGGCAATCGCCAATCCGGTTCCGACTCCGGCGGCGGCAGCCGTCAAAGCGGCAGCGGCGGCAGCGGTGGCGGCACCCGCGGCGGCACCCCTGAGCAGCACGCCGAAGCAGGCCGCCAAAGCCACAAAAACGATGACAAGCGTTAATTAGACACGCTTCGTCACGAACGGAACCGTCCAGCGCGACGGTTCAACAAGCCCGGTGGTCAGCGCGCAACCCGCGAGGATCACCAGGCAGCTCACTCCCATCTGCAACGAGAACGTCTCCCCCAGGAACAGGCAGCCCCACAGCACGCCGAAAGCCGGGATCAGGAACAGCGCACTCATCGCCTTGCTTGCGCCCAGCCGCGCAATCAATCCAAAGAACAGTACATATGCAAAGGTCGTGCACAACGCGGCCAGCGCCAGCACTGCCCCCCAGGCTTTGGCAGAAGGAGGCTCGGCAGGCCACAGCGCCAACGCCGGACCAATCAAGAGCACGGCAGCCACCATCTGGCTGCCCGTTGCCACCGCCAGCGGCGGCGCGTCAGCCAGGTAACGCTTGCTGAAATTGCCCGAGATCCCGTACAGCAGCGTCGCCGCCAGGCAAGCCAAGGAAGCCAGCACCGTGCGCAGCATGTCTTGCTGTGGCAGGAAGTGCAGCTTGCCCGCCACCAGCAGCACCACGCCGCCAAAGCCCAGCGACAGCCCGGCCATGCGCGTCAAGGTCAGGCGCTCGCCCAGCCAGATTGCGCCGATCAGGGCCGCGAACAAAGGCGTGGTCGCGCTCAGGATGGACGACAGCCCGGCCGGAATCGTCAGCGCCGCGAAATTAAACAGCAGGAACGGCAACGCCGCATTCGTCACGCCGACAAAGCTGATGCCGCGCCAATGCTTGCGCAGCGCGGCAAGCTGGCCGCGCCAGAGC
>JBCNOX010000107.1:0-12010 GCA_039593645.1 Pseudoduganella sp. | reverse complement strand
CACTGCCGTATGCAATGGACGCGCTGCAGCCGCACATCTCCAAGGAAACCCTGGAATTCCACTACGGTAAGCATCACCAGGCTTATGTCACCAACCTGAACAACCTGATCAAGGGCACCGAGTTCGAGAACCTGTCCCTGGAAGAGATCGTGAAGAAGTCTTCCGGCGGCGTGTTCAACAACGCAGCCCAGGTTTGGAACCACACCTTCTACTGGAACTGCATGGCTCCCAACGCCGGCGGCGCACCGACCGGTGCCCTGGCTGACGCGATCAACGCCAAGTTCGGTTCCTTCGACAACTTCAAGGCTGAATTCACCAAGTCCTGCGTGGGCAACTTCGGTTCCGGCTGGACCTGGCTGGTGAAGAAAGCTGACGGCTCGGTCGAGATCGTCAACACCTCCAACGCCGCCACCCCGCTGACCGGCGCCGACAAGCCGCTGCTGACCTGCGACGTATGGGAACACGCTTACTACGTCGACTACCGCAATGCACGTCCGAAGTACGTTGAAACCTTCTGGAACCTGGTGAACTGGAACTTCGTGGCCCAGAACTTCGCTTGATAGCGGTTCTTCGCCACATCAAAAAGCCCGCTTCAAAGCGGGCTTTTTTCCACCTGAAATTCGGGGTCAGATCTGTCATTTGGACACGCGAGCAGCTTCTTTGACAAATCTCAATACACAAACTTGACGGAATTTGCGTATTGAGAAATGTCAAATGCGAGCGCTAGCTGTCCAAATGACAGACCTGACCCCGAATTTACGAGTTTAGTAGCGCGGCTTGACGCTGATCACGACTTTGCCGAAGTGCTTGCCCGAAGCGAGGTGCTGGTAAGCCTCGCGCGCCTCGTGGATATCGAACACGCGGTCCACCACCGGTTTGATATTGCGCTGCGCGACCAGGCGCGACAAGTCTTCCTGCATTTTGCGGCTGCCGACGTAGATGCCGCTCATGCTCTTGCCGCCGATGACGATACCCAGCAACTGGATGCTGGTCTCAAAGCCGCCGCCCAGGCCGCCGATCACGGCCACTTTGCCGCCCATGCTGGCCGAAGCGATCGAGCGTGCCAGCGTGTCCTGGCCGCCCACTTCCAGCACCAGGTCGACGCCCTCGCCGTTGGTGGCGCGCAGCACTTCCTCGTGCCACTCGGGCGTCTTGCGGTAGTTGATCAGGACATCCGCGCCCAGCGCGCGTGCCCTTTCCAGTTTGGTGTCGCTGGACGAGGTGACGATGGTGCGCACGCCTGCGGCCTTGGCCAGTTGCAGCGCCCAGATTGACACACCGCCGGTACCTAGCAACAGCACCGTGTCGCCCGCCGTCAAGCCGCCTTCGACGAACAGTGCGTTCCAGGCCGTGACGCCGGCGCAGGTCAGCGTGGCCGCTTCTTCATAACTCAGGTGGGCAGGTACCATGGCCAGGCCGCCCTCGTGGATCACCAGTTCTTCCGACAGCACGCCGTTGCCGCCTGCGCCCAGCGTCACTGCGGTCTTGGCCGGGGTTACCTTGCCCTCTTCCCACTCAGGGAAGAAAGTCGTGGCAACGCGGTCGCCGACGCGGAAGCGTTTGACACCTGGGCCCACCTCAATTACCTCGCCGGCGGCATCGGACCCCGGCACCACCGCGCCTTCACCGCTGATCGGGTAAGTACCCTGTGCCACCATCAGGTCGCGATAGTTGAGCGAGACGGCGCGCACTTTGACGCGCACTTCGTGGTACTGCAGTTCGCGCTTGGGCAGCTTGACGGCTTCCAGGCTGTCGATACCGCCGCCAGGGGTGATTTGGAATGCGTGCATTTGGATCTCCTTACAAGTTGTGGTTAAGTGAAAAGAACTATATAGTTTCCTTGTAGTCCACAGTGGTGGAGTTTCATCAACAGATTGTCGCCTAAAAGGAAACAATATGAACGAACGCCTGAACGGCATCAACGTCTTTGTACAGGCCGTGGAAGCCGGCAGCTTTTCCGCCGCGGCCACCCGGCTGCACCAGACCCGTTCCGCCGTGGCCAAGTCCATCGCGCGGCTGGAAGAACGGCTGGGCGTGCGTCTGTTTCACCGCACCACGCGCAGCCAGAACCTGACCGAAGCCGGCCAGTCGTATTACGAGCGCTGTGTGCGTGCACTGGCCGAACTGGATGCGGGCGAGGCCTGTATCGGCACCGGCCGCAGTGAGCCGACCGGGCGCCTGCGCATCAGCGTGCCTGTCCTGTTCGGCCGCCAGTTCGTCGCGCCGCTGATGATGGACCTGGCCCAGCGCTACCCGAAGCTGACCATCGATATCTCTTTCAACGACCGCGTGGTGGACCTGCTGGATGAAGGCTTCGACCTTGGCCTGCGTGTCGGCCCGCTGCCGGACAGCAGCAGCCTCGCTGCGCGCCACCTGGGCCAGCAGCGCATGCTGATCTGTGCTGCCCCTTCCTATCTCGCAGCGCACGGCACGCCGAAGGACGTGCAGGAAGTGACCGGACACGCCGGCATCGTGTACTCGCGCGGGCGCGTGGTGAAAGGATGGACAGTTTCCACGGCGGATGGCCGCACGCAAGACCTGCTGCCGCAGCAGCGCATGCTGGTCGATGATTTGCAGGTGATTGCCGATGCCACAGCGCGCGGCATGGGCCTGGCCTGGCTGCCCTGCTGGTTGATTGCCCCGTACGTCAAACGCGGCGAGCTGAAAGTGCTGTTCGATTGCGGCGAATTGGAGGCCTCACAGATGCATCTGGTGTGGCCCCATACGCCTTACATGCCGGCCAAGCTGCGTGTCGCAATCGACACACTGCTTGAGGTGACGCCGATCTACCTGGCAAGTTCGGAGCAGAACCCCGCAGTGCCTCACATGCGCCAGCACGGCAACAAGCCTTTGCAGGCGTGATGCAACAGCTTTCAGCTGCCGCGTTCGACGTCGTCGCGCTCCTGGCGCTTGACGTCGGGCAACGATTCCACGTGGTCGACATCGATATCGCCACCGTCCGGGGCTGGCGTATCGCGCCCTACACTGGCGCGTTCGCCGGTGCCCTGGGCGTCGGAATCGCTGTCGAGTTCGGTGTCGCCGGGGCCGGGCGGGCGTGCGCCCTGCAGGTCGCTGCCGGAGTCGGATGAATCGCTGGGACCAAGTGCACCGGTGCCATGGCCCTTGTTGACTTCGCGATCAGGCTGGCCCGGCATATTGTCCGGGTCGAGAGTACTGGTTCCTGACATGGTGTCCTCCTGTTTCCATTAATTTAACGAATTCAGGGGTTTCAGGGCGCAGTGTTGGAAGATGCCAACACTGTGTTACACGGGCAATAAACCTGAAACATCTTCGGCTGTATGCTTGTTGTACCGAATTTCCGCTTTAAGTATAAGGTTTTCCCGAGATGTAACTTTCAAAAAATACGGAACCTATCCCTGGTGAAACCTTTCGTTTTAGGGTTGATACAGATCAAAAAGGCATTTACCTTAGGTCAACACTAGTACAATTCAGGCTTGAACAAATTGCACAGGAGTGCCTGCAGAATGAGTAGTTTTGACGCAACCAATAAGCGCCTGAAAAATATTCATACTCGCATCCCGGAATTCCCGGAAGACTTGGTACGCCTGCTGCGCATGACCTATCACGTCCAGAAACGCATGAAGGATCTGGCGAATTCGGTGCTGCGCAAGTACGACCTGGTCGATGCCAGCTATATGGTGCTGGCGGTGCTGTATGGATCGGAGAATGAAACTTCGACCGCTTCCAATCTGGGCGAAGCCTGTATGGAAAAGCCGGCCAACCTGACCCGGGTTTGCAACGACCTGGAAGCGCAGGGCCTGATCACTCGCGGCAACCGTCCTGGCGACCGCCGCTGCGTAATGATCACGCTGACCGATGCCGGCCGTAACCTGATCGAACAAGTGATGCCGGAAGTCTGGTCGCGCACTACCCGCGCCTACGACGGCTACAACGGCGACGACATCCGGGTCCAGGAACAGCTGTTCAAGCGGCAGCTGGCCAACCTCGACGTGACTGCTTAAGAAACAAGGATATAAAAATTGGGGACGTACCCCATTTTTCCGCAATGCGGGAAAATGGGGTACGTCCCCAATTTTTTATTTCATTTCTGGGGCTTGGTGTGCTTCATTGCGTAGAACAGGTGCTGCCACCAGTGCTCGCGTGACTGCACGCTCAGCATGCATTGGCGGTCGATTTCCTCTTTGAAGACCTGGTCGCGGCATTGCTTGTTGGCCAGCGCATTACGCTGGTTCTCGGCATTCACCACCGCCACCACGAGCCAGAACACCAGCCCGGACAACAGGACCACCAGTGTCCAGGCAAGGTGGTTGACCCAGGTGCGCTGCACCAGGCCGGCCTCGTCAGGGGCCGATTCCCGGAACGCACGCATCACGTCTTCTTCACGCTGGTCCATGTCTTACTTCTTGGTCGCTGCAGCCTTGGCTACCAGGTAATCCGCCACTGCCAGGGCGGCTGCCTGGGACTGGTCTTCCGGCTGGCCAGGGCGGCCGGCCATCGATGGCGAAGTCACGTAACGGCCGTCGATCACCAGGGTTGGCGCGCTGTCCACCTTGTACTGGTTAATGATGGTCGCCATACGCTTCATTTTAGACTCGACGCTGAACGATTTGTAGACGCTTTCGTACTTGGCCTTGTCGATGCCGGCGCTGACCACCACGGCAGTCACGTCTTCTTCGCGCATCAGCCGCTTGTGCTCCACGTGGATGGCGTTGAACAGCTTCTGGCTGGCGATGTCCGGGGTACCCATGGTTTCCAGGGTTACGTAGGCACGGGCCAGCACGTCTTTTTCACCGCGGGCGAAGTGGATGCGGCGGAAGTGGACCTTGTCGGCGTTCTGCTTGACCCAGGCCGACATGCGCGGCTCGAGCGCGTTGCAGTGCGGGCAAGTGAACATGAAGAACTCGACCACCTCGACCTTTTTGCCCGGGGCTTCGGTGCGCACCGGCGTGTCGAGAACCGTATAGTCAACGCCTTGTTTCGGCTCGGCAGCGTGGGCGCCGGCGGCGGTGAACATCAGGGCGGCAGAAGCAATCAGCAGTCGCAGCAAACGCATGGTCATCCTTAGAGGTAAATAGTAAACGCCGCGAGATTACCATTTTTTGCGCGCTGTGATCAGCCCCGTGGGCCAAATTGGCGCCAACGGGGCTGATTTAAGCCTGCTTTAAGCGCTTAGAAGTCGTAGCGTGCCGAGACTTTCAGTTGGCGGCCACTGTTCGGGTAGATGCCCGCGCGGCAGCTGAAAGCCTGGCTGTAGTGCTCCTTGTCGAACATGTTCAACGCGGTCACCGCCAGTTCCCACTGACCGAACTTGCGCGCATAGCGGCCATCGACCACGGTGTAGGACGGCATGCGGGCGTCGCAGCTGTTGTCGAAGTCGCTACCGTAGCGCTGCTTGCCGACGCGCTGCATGCCAATGTCGGCGCTCTGGCCGTCGGCAGGCAGCCATGCCAGGCGCACGGTCAGGATGCTCTTCGGTACCAGCGCCAGCTCGCGGCCGGCGTTAGGGCCGGAACGGAACTCGGCGTCCACTTGCTGGAAGTGGCCCTGCACCTGCCATTCCGGTGCGAAGCGGTAGCTGCCATCGAGTTCGAAGCCCTTGCGCTGGGTTGGCGCCAGGTTGGTGTTGGCGCCGAACAGGCCGGCGGTCGGGTCGTAGTAGATCTCGTTGTCCAGGTTGTGGCGGAAGATCCGGGCGTCGATCTTGGCGGCGCCGTGCGCGTAGCCGAGGCCAAGTTCAGCATCGTGCGAAGTCTGGGTTTCCAGCGGCTTGTTGGCTTGCGGGGTGAAGCCGTTCTCGTCGGAGTTGGCGACGCGGTAGCTCTGGCCAAGCTTGGCCCAGGCGGTCAGGCCTGGCGCGGCCAGCATGCTGCCCTGCACTTCCCAGGCGTTGTTGGCTTGCTTGACGTTGTAGGTGGCGGTGGTGAATGGCACCGGGTCGACCGAGTCCTTGTCGAACAGTTCGCGGCGCACGCCGGCGGCCAGGCGGAATTGCTGCGGGCCGGAGAACTTCATCTCGTCGCGCAGGTAGAACGCCTTGCTCTTCTGGGTCGCATCGGCAGCCGAGAACACAGCGCTGGTCACGCGGTTCCAGCGGCCGAAATCGAAGCCGGCAACCAGTTCGTTCAGCAGGCCGCCGAACTGGCCCAGGTGGCGCACGCGCGGCGAGAACTGGGTTTGCTTGGTGTCGTAGGCCGAGCTTGAAACACCCCATGGGCTGAAGTAAGTGGCTGCGGCTTCCTTCTTGCGGTGTGACAGTTCGGCTGCCAGATCAAAGGCGCCGACCTTGTGTTCCCAGGCCGCGGTGTAGCGGTCGCTATCGAGCTTGCCGAAATCGTTCGGGGTCAGGGTCTGGCGTGGATTGGCGTGGAACTCGGCTTCCGTCAGGCTGCCGGCAAAGCGCTGGTCCTGGCGCGCGACGTCGGCGCGCAGCGAGAAGCGGCCAACGCCGGTGTTGAATTGCACGCCGCCGTTGAAGCGCGACTGCTTGAATTCATTGTTGTCGCGGTAGTTGTCGGAGCGCTGGTGGCCGGCCGAGGCGTCGATGGCGAAATCGCCGAAGCCCTGCGCCACGCTGGCGCGCACTTCGCCGCTGTCGAACTGGCCCAGTTCAGTAAACATATTGCCGCTGCGTGCACCGGTTTGCGGACGCTTGGTGGTGATCTGGATTACGCCGCCGGTAGCACCTTCGCCATACAGCACGCTGGCGCCGCCGCGCATGATGTCGATGCGCTCCACCATGTCGATCGGGATGGTGGACAGGGTTGCGCTGGACAGTTCATTCTCGTTCAGGCGCACGCCGTCCAGCACAATCACAACGTTCTGGTCGCTGTTGGTGCCAAAGCCGCGCAAGTCGAGGCCGAAGTCAGGGCTGCCGGTCAGGCTCTGGCGCCCGTACACGCCGCCGATCTTGCGGATCGCCTGGTTGACGTCGGACACGCCGGCGCGGCGGATGTCGGCCGCGGTAATGGTGGTGGCGCCAATTGGCAGCAGCGATGGATCGCTGGCGAAGCGGGAACCGGAAACGACAACAGTGTTCGATTGGGCTTGGGCCGCTGCGGCAAAGCACAGGGCAACAGCTGCGGCAAGCGCGCAGCGCGAGGTGATGAAGTTCATGGCTGTTTGAATGAGAATTTTCCGCCTGCCTCCCCGCAGCCGGAATCCACAGAAGTCGTACCCTGCGTGGGTGCGCTTCCACCTCCCTGGCCGGTATCCGGGCTGGCAAGACTGACCGTTCCACCTTCCTGCACGCTGGTCATGCAGTGGTTGTTAGGCGCGGCCTGCCGTCACGACGACGGCGCTTGCTTACCGTTGCGGGGGCAGCACATTGCGTTTCCCGTTTAACTGCCTCCATGAACAGGAGGCGGGCACCAAGGCGCCCACATTATACGCCGGTTAAAGTTGGCATAAAAGTTTGGCAATCGACCGATAGTCGGGCTATATTTTTGCGTTGCAAATTATTTAATGGAGAACTATGCGCATCGCTCAATTACTGGCCGTGGTCGCCCTGCTTGGCGGTGCCGTGGTCCAGGCCACCTTGCAGGCAGGGGGCGCCAGCCCGGCCACGCTGCCCGAGCCGGGCACCGGCATCCCGTTGGCGCCGGCCAAGGCAGCCGCCGTCACGGAACCCAGCGCCCCGGGCGCCTGGGGCGGCATCCGCACCGGGCAGGAAGCCACACTGTCCGACCGTGTGGTGGACTACAAGATTGAGGCCGCGCTCGATCCCGTCAAGCACACCATCGACGGCCGCCAGCAACTGACCTGGCGCAACCGCAGCGACCAGCCGGTGCGCAGCGTATATCTGCACCTGTACCTGAACGCCTTCCAGAATGCCAACAGCACCTTCCACACCGAGCAGCGCAGGAATGGCGGCGGCATCCGCAACAGTGACTTCAGCAAGGACGGAGAATGGGGCTATATCGAGCTGCGCAGCGTGCAGCAGGGCGGCGCCAAGGTGCCATGGACCTTCGTCCACCCCGACGGCGGTCCGGCCAGCGACCAGACCGTAGTGCGCATGGATTTGCCGCAGCCGGTGGCGCCCGGCGCCAGCACCACGCTGGACATCAGCTTCTTCGACCAGTTGCCGCGCGCGATGGCGCGCACCGGCTACTTCGACACCTTCCACCTGGTCGGCCAGTGGTTCCCCAAGATCGCCGTGCTGGAACTGCCCGGCGAGCGCGGCGCCACCGCCGTACGCTGGAATGCCCACGAATTCCATGCCGAATCGGAGTTCTACGCCGACTTCGGCAACTATGACGTGAAGCTCACCGTGCCCAAGGACTACACCGTGGGCGCCACCGGCGAGCTGCAAGGCGCGCCGGTTGAAAAAGACGGCAAGCTGACCCACCACTTCGTGCAGGGCGACGTGCACGATTTTGCCTGGACTGCCGACAAGCACACTGCCAAGCCGCTGACCGGCACCTGGACCGGGCCAGGCAGCCCGCAAGTGAAGGTGACCGTACTGTATCCGCCGGAATTCGAATCCAACGCGGCGCCCGCCATGAAAGCGGCCAAGGACTCGCTCGACTACTTCTCCCGCACGCTGGGCCCCTACCCGTACAAGACGCTGACGGTGGTGATCCCTCCGCATAACGCCAGCGAAGCGGGCGGCATGGAGTATCCGACCTTCTTCACCGCCGACAGCTTCACAGGATTGAAGCCAGATACCGCTGCCGCCGCTGCACTGGACTTCGTCACGATCCACGAATTCGGCCACGGTTACTTCTACGGCATCCTGGCCAGCAACGAGTTTGAAGAGCCATTCCTGGACGAAGGCCTGAACGAATTCTGGAATCACCGCATGATCCGCGATACGGGACGCAAGCTGCACCTGACCACGTCGTTCCTGCGTTCGATCGGCTTCGATCCGGTGGTCGATGGCTTCCAGTTCGAACGCCAGGGAACGCCGCGCGATGAACCGGCCGACCCGCTGGGCCAGAACGCCTACAGCCGCCTGCAAAGCATCGGCCCGGTGTATTCGCGCACCACCATCACCATGCACGACCTGGAAGCACAGCTGGGAAAGGAAACCATGGAGCGCGCCTTCAAGGAATATTACCGCCGCTGGAAGTTCCGCCATCCGAGCATTGCGGACTTCCGCGAAACCCTGGCAGAGGTGAGCGGTCAGCGCAAGCTGGTGGAGACCGTGTTCGCGCAGCAGGTGTATGCCACCACGCGGGTGGACGACCGCATTTCCGCCTTCAGCAGCGAAGAAGAGCTGCCCCTGCCCGGCGTGCGCGTGGTAAACGGCAAGCGTGTCGAACTGACCGAGGAGCAGGCCGACCAACGGGCCGACAAGCTGCGCAAGGACTGGAAGGAGGCCTTCCCGGATGCAAAAAAGGACACCGGTCCCTTCACTTACCTCACCAGGGTTACGGTGCGCCGCCGCGGTGCCGACGTGCTGCAGACGCTGGTGGTGACCTTCGCCGACGGCAGCAAGGAAACCGTGCTGTGGGACGGCGAACAACGCTGGCGGACCTTTGAATGGCGCAAGCGGGTGAAAGCCGTATCGGCCCAGCTCGACCCGGACCACAAGCATCTTCTCGACGTCAGCAAACTCGATGACAGCCGCACCTTGAAAAAGGATGGCAGCGCTTCGCGCCGCTGGACCTTCGACCTGGCCGCCATCATCCAATCCCTGCTTTCCCTGATTGCCACCGTATGAAGCTGACTACCAACCTCAATCATGCCGGCCGCGCCGCCCTGCAATGGCGCCTGCTGCTGGTCTGGCTGGCCGCCGTGCTGCTGCCAACCGCCGTGCTGGCCCTGCCCTTCTGGCTCACGCTGTCGCCCATCCTCGACCATTCGGTGCGTGCGCCGGAACTGGCGCGGGCGCTGGATATGGCCGCCTTTACCGATATCTCCGCCGAGATCCGCCGCAACGCCACTGCAGTGCAGGCTGGCGGCCTGGCGGCCGTGATCCTGACCCTGCTGCTATCACCGTTGCTGACCGGCGTGATCGTCACTGCCGGCCGCGCGCGCGCGACGGCGAACTTGCGCCAGCTGTTTGCCGGCGGCGTGCAGGAGTATCCGCGCATGTTCCGCATGCTGCTGTGGGCAGTGGTACCGCTTGGCCTGGCCCTGGCCATCGGCGGCGCCTTGGCCGATGCGGCACAGGATCTGGCAGCCAAAGCTACCCTGGCCTCGACCGCCGAAGCCTGGACGCTGTCCGCCAATATCGTAGCGGCCCTACTGGTGCTGCTGGCGAACCTGACGCTGGACGCCGGACGCGCCCAATTGGCGATCGACCGCCGCCGTACTTCCGCTGTCAAAGCCTGGTGGCGCGGGGTCAAGCTGCTGTGGCGCAGCCCTGGTGCAATGCTGGGCAGTTATGTGTCGCTGACCGTGGTCGGCCTGCTGCTGGCGGGCCTGCTGGCCGTGGCGCGGTTGCAGGTCCAAGGGAGCAATGCCCTGCTGCTGCTTGCCGCCTTCGTGCTGGCGCAACTGATTGCGCTGGCGGTGGCGTGGATGCGGGCGGCGCGCCTGTTTGCGCTGATGACGGTGTCTGCAACGAATCGCTGACCGGAGTATATTGGTGGGCATGACGACCTTGCCCACCTTCTTCCTTTCCCACGGCGGCGGTCCCTGGCCGTGGATGCGCGACCAATTCGGCAACGCCTACGATCAGCTCGAAGCTTCGCTGCGCGACTTGCCGCGCCAGGCCGGCGGCAAGCCGAAAGCCCTGCTGGTCGTTACCGCCCACTGGGAGGGCCGCGACTTCCTGCTTTCATCCTCGGCCAGGCCGCCGATGATCTTCGACTACGGCGGCTTCCCGCCCCATACCTACCAGATCCAGTACCCTGCTCCCGGTTCGCCGGAGCTGGCTGCGCACGTGGCCGGCTTGCTTGGCGGGCGTGCGCGGCTTGATCCCGAGCGTGGATTGGACCACGGCACGTTCAGCGCCATGTACCCTGCCTTCCCGCAAGCGGATGTGCCGATCGTGCAGCTCTCGCTGCGCCATGGACTGGACCCGGCCGAGCACCTGGAAATCGGACGCATGCTGCGGCCCTTGCGCGATGAGGGCATCCTGATCGTCGGCAGCGGCCTGAGTCACCACAACCTGCGTGCTTTCAACGCGGCCGGGGCCGAAGCTTCACGCCTGTTCGATGCCTGGCTGCGCGAAACCATGGCGGCTGCGCCGGCCGAACGCACGGCGCGTTTGCTGGAATGGGAACATGCGCCGGCGGCGCGGATGGCGCATCCGCGCGAAGAGCATTTGCTGCCCTTGATGGTGGCGGTTGGCGCGGCCGAGGATGCGGCCGCCGAAGTGGTGTATCACGAAGACCGCTTCATGGGGGCGCTGGCGGTCAGCAGCTTCAAGCTGGGCTAGGGTTCAGGTCCCGCGCTTGCCCTTCATGCGCTCGGCTTCCTTCTCGGCGGCCTTGCGCTCCGCCTCTTCCGCCTTGATGCGCTCCGCCTCGGCATGGATCGCCAGCGCTTCGGCGCGGGTGGCAGGGGTTTCCAGCGAAATGCGGCCCAGCGCGCCGCTGCGGTAATCCTGCAGCAGCATGTGCGACGCCTTCTCGAAGTCCCAGTCGCCGCCGCGCAGGCGGTAGCTGCGCAGCTGCGCCACGCGCTCGATCAGCGCCACGCCATCCATGGCCGACACGTCGGCCTTGTAGCGCGCCTTCAGCAATTCCGGATAGCGCTTCAGCAATTCTTCCGCCAGCCACACCGCCACTTCTTCTTCGATCAGCGCATTGGCGCCGATCGCGTGCGAAGCCGCCAGCGCCATGCCGTCGGACGGCATCTCGATCTTCGGCCACAGCAGGCCTGGAGTATCGATCAGCACCGTTTCCATATCGAGGTAGATCTTCTGCTGCTGCTTGGTCACCGCCGGTTCGTCGCCCACCTTCGCCACGCGGCGCTTGAGCAGCGCATTCATCAGGGTCGACTTGCCGACGTTGGGGATGCCCATGATCATCATGCGCAGCGGCTTGGTCGGCTCGTTGCGGTGCGGCGCCAGCTTGCGCGCCTTGGCAATCACCTTGGCCACGTCGCACTGCTTCTTGGTCGTCATCGCCTGGGCGCT
>JBCNOX010000106.1:0-12019 GCA_039593645.1 Pseudoduganella sp. | reverse complement strand
TGGTTGCGTGAATGGCTTGCAGCAGGGCGCGGTGGGAAGCATCCATCTCGGCCACGCCGGTTTCCAGCAGCGGGCTCCACTCGAGGCGTTGCATGGCGGTCTCCTTGTCTATCCCTCAAGTCTGGCGGGACGGCGGCGCGGATTCCATGACCCAAATCAAATAGAATACGGCTATGGAAAAAATAGTGATTGTGACAGGCAGCAGCCGTGGCATTGGCGCTGCCATTGCGCGCCGGGCGGCGGCGGATGGCTGGGCGGTGGCCGTGAATTACCAGCGCGATGCGGATGCGGCAGCGCGCGTGGTGGCGGACATCGAGGCGGCCGGTGGCCGCGCGCTGGCGGTGCAGGCGGACGTTGCGTGCGATGCCGATATCGAGCGCCTGTTCGTGACCGTCGAACGTGAGCTGGGGCCGGTGTCGGGACTGGTGAACAATGCCGGCATTACGGGCGGCCTGGGAACCTTTGCCAATACCGAACCAGCGACCGTAGAGCAGGTGTTCCGCACCAATGTACTCGGCCTGATGCAGGCCAGCCGCCGTGCGGTGGCGGCGTTTCGGGCGCACGGGCAGGGCGGGGTGGTCGTCAATATCAGCTCCACTGCGGCGACCGCAGGCAGCCCGAACGAATACGTGACCTACGCGGCCAGCAAGGCAGCAGTCGACACTTTCACCATGGGCCTGGGCAAGGAGCTTGCGCCCGAAGGCATTCGCGTGTGCGGCGTGGCGCCGGGAACCACTCAGACCGATATCCACGCGACTTCCGGCGATGCCGGCCGGCCGGCGCGTGTGGCAGCACGCATCCCGATGGGGCGCGTGGGCGAACCGGAGGAAATTGCGGAAGCGGCGGTGTGGCTGCTGTCGCCCGCGGCGCGCTATATCACCGGCACCACGATTCGCGTGTCCGGCGGCGCCTGATTACCAATCAATCGAGAGCAGCCGCGACGCCATGCGCGGCCAGCACAGGGAACTCAATTCATCGCGCGAGGCCCAGCGGAACCCGTCTGCTTCGGGTGTCGGCTGGCCGGTGCGGTGGTGCGGAAAGAAGCTGGTGCAGCGCAGGTGGTCCAGGCTGCACAACTGGTCGCCCGTTTCGACCTTGAACAGGTGCAGCCGCTTGTCCGGGCGGTAGGTGAACTCGCCCAGGTCTTCGAACAGCGCAGCGTCGAATTCGAGCCCGGTTTCTTCGAACAGCTCGCGCCGCGCCGATTCGAGCGGGGTTTCATCCGGGTCCTGCAAGCCTTTGGGAATGTCCCAGCTTGCCGTGCCGGTCACATGGCAGAGCAGCACCTGGCGGGCGCTGTTCAATACCAGCGTGCCGCATGAAATTTGTTGCATCTCCTTGTTTCCTTTGCTTTTTTGCACACTTAAATATTTCTCAAGAGATAGTGAACGTACTCTAGGGAAATTTCTCGACAGATACAAGCCACTGTTATAAAGTGTGAGAATTCAAAAAGCGCCTTCCGAGCGCCGAGTCTTAACCGTCCAATCCCATACCTAGCGCGCACGCATGCCCGAACGGCAAGCGATGCTGTTTTATTGCCGACGTTTCTTGCCAAGAGTGCCATTATGCCAAAGCTGCACCTGACGCCTGTCCTGTTCGCCATAGCCGGAGGCCTGCTCGCGCCGTCGGCCGCGCATGCCGGACACGCGGCGCGGGCGGATGGCTGGACCTTCGGTGGCTTCGGCACCCTGAGCGCCGTTCATTCGAGCGAGAAGCAGGCCGACTATGCTGCCAACCCGCTGAATCCCGGCGAGGCGGGCGCTACGCGCGACTGGAGCTACGCGGTGGACAGCCGCCTTGGGGCACAGCTTGCCTATAACAATGGCAGCCACTGGTCGGCCGTGCTGCAGGTGGTGGCCGAGCGCCGCCTCACCCACTCGTGGACCCCCAAGGTCGAGTGGGCGAACGTCCAATACCAGGTGACGCCGGAACTGAGCCTGCGCATGGGCCGCATTGCATTGCCGCTGTTCCTGTCCGGCGATTATCGCAAGGCCAGCTACGCATTGACCTCCGTGCGCGTGCCGGTCGAACTGTATTCCTCGCTGCCGATCAGCAATAGCGACGGCGTCGACGCCAGCTACCGCTGGAATTTCGGCGCGGTGAAGAACACCACGCAGATACTCTTCGGCGGTACCCGCGTGCCCCTGTCGGACTTCACGCGTGTGAAGACGCACAAGCTGGCAGGCATCTCCAACACCAGCACCGCCGGTGCGCTGACGGTGCGCGCCACTGCCATCCGGGGCGAACTGGAAACCCCGCTGCTGCAGGATCTGTTTTCCGCTATGCGCCAGTTTGGCCCGCAGGGCGAAGTCCTGGCGCGCCGCTATGAGCCCGACCGCAAGCGCGCCACGGTGCTCAGCATCGGCGCTTCCTACGACCCCGGCGACTGGTTCGCAATGGGCGAAATAGGGCGCGTCAACGCGCGCTCCGTGTTGGGCGACAAGACTGCCGGCTATGTCAGCGGCGGCTACCGCCTGGGCAGCTTCACCCCGTATGCCACCTTCAGCAAGGTGGTGGCAAACACACCTAACCAGGTTGCGGGACTGGACATCTCGACGCTGCCGGCGCCTTACGTACCAGCCGCAAGGCGCCTGAACATGGAATTGAATGGCTTGCTCAGCATGATCGCGCATCAGGACAGCACCAGCCTGGGCCTGCGCTGGGATGCCGCCAGCAACGCCGCCGTGAAGCTGCAGTTCGACCGCGTGCGCCCGCGCAGCGGCACCAGCGGCACGCTGTCGAACATCCAGCCCGGCTACCGTTACGGCCGCAGCTTCGGCGTGTTCAGTGCCTCCGTGGACTTCGTGTTCTGACTGGGGAGTTCAGGATGATCCGGAAACTCCTCTGCTGCCTGCTGCTGGTGCTGCTTGCCGGCGCTGCTGCCGCCACCGAACTGGTGGTGGTGGTGTCTGCGCGCAGCCCGATTACCATCCTGCGCGCCGAGCAGGTAGCCGATATCTTCCTTTGCGAAGCGACGCGCTTCCCCGACGGCGGTGAAGTGGTAGCGCTCGATCTGCCGATCGGCTCTCCGCTGCGCGACGACTTTTACCTGAAGGTTGCCAACCGCACGCCAGCACTGATGAAGGCCTATTGGACCAAGAAGATCTTCACCGGCCGCGGCCAGCCTCCGCGCGAACTGCCCAACAGCCAGGCTGTGCGCAAGCTGGTGGCAGACAATCCAACCCTGATCGGCTACATCGAGCGCAGCGCGCTCGATGCCAGCGTGCGTCCCGTCCTGGTGGTGCATTGACCATGAAACGCTGGCTGCGCATGTGCCTCGAGACGCATGTCTCCCTGCCCCTGTTCACCATCGTCCTGCTGGCGGTGGTGTGGGGCACCACGCTGCATTTCATCGACAGCGAGGCCGCTGCCTCGCGCGAACTGGCCGCCGAATCGGCCAGTGAGCTGATCGCCACATATGAAGCGCAGGTGGCGCGCAGCATCAACGGTATCGAACAGACCCTGCAAGTGCTGAAATACAGTGCCGAAAGCCACGGCGCGCGCGGCGCATTGCCGGAGCTGCAGGCGCACGGGCTGCTGCCATCGGGCCTGGTATTCGTGGTCAGCATCGTCGATGCACACGGCAACACGGTGGCCAGCACCCCGACCGCGCGCCCGATCAGCGTCGCGCGTGAAGAGTACTTCAGCTTCCACCAGCAACGCCGCAGCAACTACACGTTCATCTCGCAGGCAATGCGTGACGAAGCGAACCAGGACTGGCACCTGCATTTCACGCGCCGCCTGGACGACAAACGCGGCGGGTTTGCCGGCGTAGTCATCGTAGAAGTCGATCCGGGCTATTTCACCAGCGGCTATGAACGCAGCCGCATGGGCGAGCAAGGCATGCTTGGCCTGGTCGGCGACGATGGCGTGGTGCGTGCGCGGCGCGTCGGCGACAAGCAGTCCTTCGGCCAAAAACTGGACCTTTCCGCGCTGCTGGCGCGCCGCGGGGTAGCTGTCGCCAGCAAGATCGATGGCATCAAGCGATATACGGCCGTGCGCCAACTGGCTGGCTTGCGCCTGAGCGCCATGGTGGGCTTGTCGGAGCAGGAGCAGATGGCTGGTTTTGTAGCCCAGCGACGCCAGCTGCTGCTGGAAGCCGGTGTCGCCAGCGCGGTGCTGATCCTGCTGGCTGCCCTGGTCTGGGCCTGGGTCTGGCAGGGCGCCAAGGCACGCCGGCGCATCCGCCGCGCGCAGGAGACCTACGCGGCGGCGTCCGAATCGAATATGGATGCCTTCTTCGTGCTGCGCGCCATCCGCAACAAGGATGGCGTGGTGGCCGACTTCAAGTTCGCTGCCGTCAACTCGCGCGCCGAGAAACTGACCGGCCGCAGCCGCGATGAACTGCGGGCCCAGACCCTGTGCGGCTGGATGCCGTCGGCACGCCACAACGGCATGTTCGAGAAGCTGGCGCACGTCACTGTCAACGGTGGCGTATACCAAGAGGAAGGGCCCAACCTGGTGCCACAACTGCAGGCAGAATGGCTGCATTGGCAAGTGGTGGGCGTGGAAGGCGGCGTGGTAGCGATCGCGCGCGACATCACTGAGCGCAAGCGCGCCGAGGAGCGCATCTACCACATGGCGCACCACGACGCGTTGACCGGCCTGCCGAACCGCAGCCTGATTGGCGACCGCCTTGAGCAATCGATCGCCCACGCTGAGCGCAACAGGGAATCGGTGCTGGTGGCCTTCATCGACCTCGACAGCTTCAAGCTGGTCAACGACACGCTGGGCCACAATGCCGGCGACGAACTGCTGAAGGAAGTCGCGGGCCGCATGGTCGGCTGTGTGCGCCGCGAAGATACCGTGGGCCGCTTCGGCGGCGACGAATTCGTGCTGGTGCTGCCGCACGTGAGCGACAACCCGCAGATGCTGATGCCGGTGCTGAACAAGATCCTCGAATCGGTGGTACAGCCGATCATGCTGGAAGGGCAGAAGATGCAGGTGAGCTGCTCGATCGGCGTTGCCATCTACCCGCGCGACGGGCGCGATGCCGACACCCTGATGATGCACGCCGACGCGGCCATGTACCGCGCCAAGGACAGCGGCAAGAACAATTGCCAGTTCTACACCCACGAGATGAACGCCGGCCTGGAGGAAAAGCTGGTGCTGACGGAAGGCTTGCGCAAGGCGCTGGAAGAACAGCAGCTGTCGCTGGCCTACCAGCCCAAGGTGAACCTGGAATCGGGCCGCATGTTCGGCGTGGAAGCCTTGCTGCGCTGGCAGCACCCGCAGCGCGGCGCGGTATCGCCGGCCCAGTTCATTCCCCTGGCTGAGGAACACGGCCTGATCATCCCGATCGGCGAATGGGCCCTGCGCGAAGCCTGCCGCCAGGCGTGCGCATGGCAGGATGCGGGCTTGCCGCCGTTGGTGGTGTCGGTCAACGTCTCGGCGCGCCAGTTCGACGATCCGCGCCTGGTAGAGCGCGTCGCCGCCGCCCTGGCCTGGAGTGGGCTGGACCCGCAGTGGCTCGAGCTGGAAGTCACAGAAAGCATGATCATGCGCGACACCGCGCAATCGGTGGCCAAGATGCGCCAGCTCGAAGCGATGGGCATCACGCTGGCCATTGACGATTTCGGCACCGGCTATTCCAGCCTGGCGGCGCTCAAATCCTTCCCGATCAGCCGCCTGAAGATCGACCAGAGTTTCGTGCGCGACCTGGTTGCCAATCCTGACGACCAGGCCATCACCTGCGCCATCATCTCGCTGTCGCACCAGCTCGACATGCGCGTGATTGCGGAAGGCGTGGAGACCGAACAGCAGCGCAGCTTCCTGCAGCAGCATGGCTGCGACGAGATGCAGGGCTATCTGTTCAGCCGCCCGGTGCCGCCGCAGGAAATCCCCGCCATGCTGCTCGGCGAGGAATGCGGCGCCGAGGTTACAATGCTTGCTCCCTGATTAATGAGCAAGCATTCAATGAGCGAATACAGCAACGACATCTACACCGAGCCTTCCAATATCGACATGGACACGCTGGCCAACCTCGGCCCGCTGAACGCCATGGCCGGCATCTGGGAAGGGCAGCGCGGCCTCGATATCAAGCCAAAGGCGGACGGCCCGCGCAAGCAGGCCTATGTCGAACGCATCGAGTTGCAGCCGATCGACCCGGTCACCAACGGCCCGCAACTGTTCTATGGCCTGCGTTATGTCCTGATCATCAACAAGCCGGACAACATCAAGACTTACCACGAGCAGGTCGGCTACTGGCTGTGGGAACCGGCCACCAATACCGTGATCCAGACCCTGGCCATTCCGCGCGGCCAGATCGCCATGGCGTCGGGCACCGCAGCGCCGGACGCCAAGTCCTTCGAACTGGTGGCGCGCCGGGAGCAGGATACCTACGGCATCTGCTCCAATCCCTTCCTGGAATTCGGCTTCAAGACCACCGAGTACCGCATCAAGGTCACGATCAACGACGACGGCACCTGGGGCTATGAAGAAGACACCGTCATGCTGTTGCGCGGCAAGGAGTCTGAACCCTTCCACCACATGGACCGCAACCTGCTGCACAAGGTTGCCGATCCGACCCCGAATCCACTGGCTCGCAAGTAGATCGGTACTGGCCCCGGGTCAGCCTTCCCGACCGTCAATGCGGGCCTGGCTCAAGTAAGGCGCATACACGAACAGGTAGAGGAGGAAGGCGACCGACCAGGCCAGTCCCGAGCCCGCCAGCAGGAAGTCGCGAATATCAGCGGGAACGATATTCGCGCACAAACGGACCAACGCGCCAGCTTGCAGTAACAGGTACATTGCGCTTTCGGCGCGGCCCGCGCGCAGCATGCGGCCGGTGTGGCCGAGCGCGGTGCGGGTGATCATGCCGATGATCAGGCCCGACATGCCACCCACGGCCAGGGCATGGAAGGCACTGCTGGCGGAGCCGATACCCAGCGCCGCAAAGCCCAGCAGCAGCAGGCCCGCCACGATCCAGGCATAGGCCAGGTGCAGGATCCACAGCAAAGGCACGCGCAGGGTGGCGAATGGCGCCCAGCCAAGCAGGCGCATGGCGTTGACCGCCGCTGCCGCAAAAGCCACCAAGGCCACCACGAAGTCAGGCAATCCGGCCACCCAGGCCAGCGCGGTTGCCAGCAGCAGGGCAATGCTGGCCTTTTCGCGCCATGCCACGCTCACCGGCTGGCTGCCCGGAGCGCCGTTACGCGTGAACATCGGGATCACGCGGCCGCCGATCACGGCTTCCAGCACGGTGATCATCAGGATCGCGCCGTGCACGGGAGTCAGCGGCGACATGGCAATCCAGCCATTGGCCGCTGCGTGGAACAGCAGGTTGGCCACCGAGAGCAAAGCCAGGATGCCGCAGATCGGGTAATTGCGCTTGCTCTGCGCCCGATAGAGCACGCGGCCGAATGCCACGGCGCACAGTGGAAGGAATAGTCCATCGACTGCCAGCGCCGGCACGCCCGGCGTCAGCAGCATCGCCGCGCGGCCAGCAAGCCACAGCACGGCAAGCGCCGCAAGCTGGCCGCCTGCCGGCGTTTGCAGGTTGGTCCAGTTGCGGCCCGCCGTAAACAGGAAGCCGACGATCACCGCACCGCCAAAGCCGAACACCATTTCATGCATATGCCACAGCATGTTGGCGGAGGGCAGGGCGGGCAGCATGCCCTTGTACGCCAGCAGCCACACTGGTACCGACAGCATCGCCAGCGCAGCCGCCAGCAGGTAGAAGGGGCGGAAACCCAGTCGCAGCAGGGGATGCGGTTGGCGTGCCGGCGTCGGTTCGGTCGGAATATGGATGCTGCGCATGGCGGGACCTCATGTTCTTAAGATGTATAATGAATGCTACATTACGGCAAAGGCTAAAACAATATTTTGCATGCATCTTTATGTGACCTAGATCATGAGACTGACATCCTTCACCGACTACACCCTGCGTTCGTTGATGTACCTGGGCATGAACCGCGACAAGCTGGTCACGATCCAGGAGATCGCCGACCTGCATGACATCTCGAAAAACCATCTGACCAAGGTGATTCACCAACTGGGCGCCAGCGGCCTGGTGGAAACCGTGCGTGGCCGGCACGGCGGCCTGCGCCTGAACCGCGAGCCGGAAGACATCAATATCGGCGAGGTAGTGCGCGACAGCGAGTCGGACTTCAATATCGCCGAATGCTTCGAACCCGATGCTGGCAAATGCGCCTTCCTGCGCGACTGCGCCCTTAAGCGCAAGCTGGGCGAAGCAACGGAAGCCTTCCTGCACGTCCTCGATGGCATGACGCTGGCCGACATCCTGCCGGCCGCGAAATCCCAGGGTGGTGAGAAAACAGTGATCCTTCAAAAAATGCGCATTTGATATGCATCTTTATTGACGCAGTTTAAGGTAAACATGTATTATGGGTGCATGTTTACTGAGAAGGAGCCATACCCATGCTGTCCGCAGAACACCGTGCCATCGTCACTGCCACCGTCCCGATTCTGGAACAAGGCGGCGAGGCACTGACCCGCCACTTCTACCAGACCCTGTTCACCGACTTCCCGCAAGTAAAACCGTTCTTCAACCAGGCCCACCAGCATAGCGGCGACCAGCAGCGCGCCCTGGCCAACGGCATCCTGATGTACGCCAAGCACATCGAGCGCCTGCAAGCCCTGGGTCCTCTGGTGAACATCATCGTCACCAAGCACGTCGCCCTGCAGATCCAGCCGGAGCACTATCCGATGGTGGGCGCCAGCCTGCTGAAGGCGATTCGCGAAGTGCTGGGCGCTGACGTGGCGACCGATGCGGTGCTGGAAGCGTGGGGCGCAGCCTATGGCCAGCTGGCGGAAATCCTGATCGGCGCCGAAGCAAAGACCTATGCAGCAGCAGCGGCCGCGCCGGGCGGCTGGATGGGCGCGCGCCAGTTCGTGGTGGCGGCCAAGCGTGTCGAGAGCGACGAGATCACCAGCTTCGTATTCCGTCCGGCGGACGGCCAGCCGGTGCTGGGCTTCACGCCGGGCCAGTACATCGGCATCCGCGTGGTGGTGGATGGCGCAGAGCAGCGCCGCCAGTATTCGCTGTCGGCAGCCCCGAACGGCAAGACTTACCAGATCAGCGTTAAACGCGAAGAGGGCGGCAAGGTATCCGGCTTCCTGCACGGCAAGCTGAATGAAGGCGATATCGTGGACCTGTTCCCGCCGACCGGCGCCTTCACGCTGGCAGAAGGCAGCCGGCCGATCGTACTGATCTCCGGCGGCGTCGGCATCACCCCGACCCTGGCCATGCTTGACCAGGCGCTGGAAACCGGCCGCGAGATCCGCTTCATCCACGCGGCCCGCCACGGCGGCGTGCACGCCTTCCGCGACCACGTCGATGGCCTGGCCGAGCGCCATCCGCAACTGAAGCGCCATTACATTTACGCCGAAGACCGCGATGGCCATCCGCAAGCCGATGCGGTTGGCCTGCTAGGCAACAAGGAGCTGAGCGAATGGCTGCCGCAATCGCGCGACGTCGACGCGTACTTCCTCGGCCCAGTGCCGTTCATGCAGGCCGTGAAGCGCAGCCTGCGCGAACTGGGCGTGCCGGAAGCACAGACCTACTACGAGTTCTTCGGCCCGGCCAAAGCCCTCGATTAAACCAGCAGCGCCGCGTTCATGGCGGAAGCATCGGCTTCCGCTTCTTCCAGCATCTGCTGGCGCTTCTCGGCATCGATGAAAAGGTCCATCACCGAATCTTCGTGTGGCGGCTGTTGCTGTTCCGGCGCCAGCGGCGAGGCGACTGGCGCGAAATGGTTCGCCAGCAGCAGCGTGTCGAGCAAGGTCTCGGGCGGGATCTGCAGCATGCCGTTGCGCAGGCTCTCGATCGCTTCCGCCACTTCAGCCGGGATACCCAGCTTCTTCAGCACCTCACGCGTGATGATTTCTTCGCTCGCGGTTTGCCAGTTCTCCGGATCGGGTTCCAGCAGGCCAGGGAATTCATCGGCGCGCGACAGCAGGTAGAAGCTGCCCACTTCATGCACGATGGCCGCGAACAGGGCGGTGTCGGGATTTACGCCGGTGACTTCGCGCGCGATGATGCGCGCCAGGCAGGCGACGTGGATGGTGTGCTGCCACAGCTGCTCGGCCTTGGCGCGCAGTTCGGGATCGGTGATCTTGCTGCCGAAGGCGCGCACCACCATGGCCGCGGCCAGCGCGTACAGGTTGTGGTAACCGACGCGCATGATGGCGTTGCGGACGTTGGTGATATCCGGCCCGCCGGTGCGGTTGAACATGGCGGAGTTGGACAGCGAGACGGTGCGCGCGGCCAGTTGCGGCTCGGCCAGCACCAGCTTGATGGCGTCTTCCATCGGGCAGTCCGGATCGTCCAGGGCGAGCTGCACTCGCAGGGCGGCATTAACGCTGGTAGGAAACACGAGGTCTCCGCGGATCGCCAGCGCGGCGACGTGTCCGAAAGCTTCCAGTTTATTCATGCCGAAAATTATACGGCTCCGGAGCCCTTAGTGCCAAATGTCCACCCCGGGGTCCGGAACCAAGGTGGACAATTTCCTAAGATCAGGCGCCGGCCAGTTGCGGCTGGCGTACTGCTCGTTCCTGGCTGTAACGCGCTACCGACAGGTCGTCGGCGAAGATGGCCGGCCGCTTGGCGGACATGATATCGGCCAGCAGTTGCGCCGAGCCGCAGCTCATGGTCCAGCCCAGGGTGCCATGGCCGGTATTGGTGAACAGGTTGCGGATGCCGGTGCGGCCCACGACCGGGGTGCCGTCCGGGGTCATCGGGCGCAGGCCGGTCCAGAAGGTGGCTTCGGCGGTGTTGCCGGCGCCCGGGAACAGGTCGTTCACTACCATTTCCAGGGTTTCGCGGCGGCGTGGGTTGAGCCTGGTGTTGTAGCCGGCGATTTCCGCCATGCCGCCAACGCGGATGCGGTCGTCGAAACGGGTCACCGCAATCTTGTAAGTTTCGTCGAGGATGGTCGAGGTCGGGGCCTTGTCGCCGTCCACGATCGGTACCGTGATCGAATAGCCTTTCAGCGGGTACACCGGAATTTCGAACAGCTCTTTCAGGAACGGGGTCGAGTAGGCGCCCAGCGCCACCACGAAGGAGTCGCCTTCCACCAGCTCGGCGCCGCACTGCACGCCTTTGACCTTGTCGCCTTCCATCACCAGCTTGTCCATCGACACGCCGTAACGGAACTTGACGCCCAGTTCTTTCGCCATCGCTTCCAGGCGGGTGGTGAACATCTGGCAGTCGCCGGTTTCGTCGTTCGGCAGGCGCAGGCCGCCTACCAGCTTGTGCTGCGAGGCGGCCAGGCCTGGCTCGGCCTTCATCAGGTCGGCGCCGGTCAGCAACTCGTAGGGCACGCCGGTTTCTTGCAGGACTTCGATATCCTTGGCGGCACCATCGAGTTGGGCCTGGGTGCGGAACAGCTGAGTGGTGCCTTGCTGGCGGCCTTCGTATTCGATGCCGGTGGCGGCGCGCAGCACCTTGAAGCAGTCGCGGCTGTATTCAGCCAGGCGCACCATGCGTTCCTTGTTGATGGCGTAGGCTTCGGCATTGCAGTTGCGCAGCATCTGCCACATCCACTTCAGCTGGAAGGTGGTACCGTCGGGCGTAATGGAGAGCGGCGCGTGGCGCTGCAGCATCCATTTCATGGCTTTCAGCGGAATGCCGGGCGCGGCCCAAGGCGAGGCGTAGCCCGGCGAAATCTGGCCGGCGTTGGCGAAGCTGGTTTCCAGGGCAGGGCCGGGCTGGCGGTCCAGGACGGTGACGTCGTGGCCGGCCTGGGCCAGGTAATAGGCACTGGTGACGCCGATAACGCCGCTGCCAAGGATAACTACGCGCATGAATTGCCTCCGAAATATTTGTTGCGGATTATTTTGCTATGATAAGTAAGTTTTCCTAGTAATTGTTACTATATGAAGTCGGTAAAACAGTAAAAAATCATGCGAATTCAAAAGGAATCGGCCCGCGGGCTGGACAAGATTGACCGAAAGATACTGCGCATCCTGCAGGACGATGCACGGATTGCGATGAAGGACTTGAGCGAGCAGGTCGGGCTGTCGATCACGCCGACCATCGAGCGGGTCAAGCGCATGG